>JAGHVI010000125.1 GCA_018064385.1 Candidatus Minthenecus merdequi | reverse complement strand
CAAGATGTCAAAAGAAACTTCAAAAACACCAAAAAGTTTATTTGTTACTTGTCTTTATATTTCTTTCTTAATGGTGAATTTTTAGAACTCACCTTATGTTTATCTGTAATTTGACTTATTAAGTATCTTTTGACCATCGTGTTCCTGCAAAAGTTGCATTATGCTGACATCTTGGTTGTTTTTCATATAACTTCTGACAATTTTCCATCCTATGTATGCTCCAAGTCTGTCGGGTGAGTCTTGCCCGAAGGGTTGGGTGAATGGTCCATCGTTCAGGTATTTAGTTTTGTCCATAATGTTTTCGCTGAAAATTATGTGCGTTTCAACCATCTGTTGCCAAAGTGAACTCTCGCGTTCTTTTGCCCAATTCATCTGTTCCTCGGTATAACCCATTATCGTTGACTCTTTTTCGTCTGGTAATAAGCACCATACAGTGTACAATATTTTGCCGTAGTATATCATATCGTCAAGAAGATTGCCGTTTGGCTTAGTCATGTATTCAGAGCATAGCATTGCGGTTAAGTAGTCGGATGGTATCTTTTCCCTGATCATGTTGCGCTTGAGGTATGAGTAGATTCCGATACTGTCGTAGAAACTATAGTCCTCTCCCATATAGTTGTCAATGCTGAGCGAGATGAACCCTTGTCCGACAATGATGTTTTGGTTGAAGAAGGATATGTGGGTATAGAATTTCGGGAGTTTTAGGTTGGGCAGAAATTTGGTTGTGCGGAGCAATGCTGGTTTCAGTTCCTCCTCTATGTCACTGATGTCGGTATAAGCCTCTTGTGTTGAAGTATATACATCAATGACTGCTGGATATTTCCTGAAGTTTATGTATTCGACTGATGCTCTCGGTGAGTCAATTGCCCCCATCATCATAACTCGTTCAATGTATATTCGTGTGATTTCTGGGTGCAGACTGTCCAATTTGAGAAATTCTTGTTTGATGCATGTGGTGTCAATGTTCCAAAAAATGCTGTCAAAACGAGTGATGTGAAAATCCATATCAATTCCTTCGATGTCTGCTTGACGAAGTTCGGGTGATGAGCAGGCAATCATAATTGTCGCTGTTATCGCAGAAATAATGATTTTTTTCATTTTTTGTGAGTGTTGATTTATAGTGTTTTATGTTGTTTTGTATTCATAAGCGGTGTTTATGCGAAGTTACGAAAAAAAGTGATTTGAACCATATCTGTCTGATGAAAAATATTGTGGAAAAAAGCGCTGAAATTTTCGGAAAATTAGTTGCGGGAACAAATTTTTTTTATTAAATTTGCAAGTTCAAAACAGTGCTTCGTTTGATATGCTTCTTGAGATTTGTGATATAAGAAAAAAGTATGGTGAACAACTTGTGCTTGACGGAGTTAACCTCTCTTGTGACGAGGGTAGTATCGTAGGTTTGCTGGGACCGAATGGTGCAGGAAAGTCAACACTTATGAAAATAGTCACGGGTTATATCACTTCGGATGGTGGCTCTGTGCTTGTTGATGGCAAGAAACCTTCGATTGCAAGTAGCCGTATTGTAGGCTATTTGCCAGAGCATAATCCACTTTATCTCGATATGTATGTAAAGGAGTATTTGGAGTTTGTCGGTGGATTGTACAGGTTGGATAATTTGAAACAGAGGGTGACTGATGTTATCTCTGAAGTTGGCCTGAAATCTGAATATAGGAAACGTATATCTCACTTGTCCAAGGGTTTCCGTCAACGTGTGGGTATTGCCGCTGCTATTATCCATAATCCACGATTGCTGATATTGGACGAACCGACTACTGGCCTTGACCCTAATCAGTTGATTGAAATCAGGACTCTGATAAAATGCCTTGGCAAACAGCGTCTTGTTATCCTTTCGACACACATTATGCAGGAAGTCGAGGCTGTGTGCGATGATGTAGTATTGTTGAATCATGGAAGAATTGTCGCATCTGGACTCAAGGATAAGTTGGTCGGGGAGTATGGTAGCATTGAAAACCTTTTTCATAACGTAACTAAGTAAATGGAATACGATATACATAATCCAAAACGTGAGAATGAACTTGATAAGGCTCTTCGTCCACTGAGTTTCAGTGATTTTAGTGGTCAGGACAAAATTGTCGAGAATCTCCGCGTGTTTGTTGAGGCCGCTAAGTTGCGTTGCGAGAGCCTTGACCATACTTTGCTGCACGGACCTCCAGGCCTTGGAAAGACTACCTTGAGTAATATCATTGCCAACGAGTTGGGAGTTGGCTTCAAACTGACCTCAGGTCCCGTGCTTGATAAACCTGGTGACCTTGCAGGGCTTTTGACTTCGCTCGAACGTAATGATGTTCTGTTTATTGACGAAATTCACAGGCTTAGCCCTATTGTTGAGGAATACCTGTATTCGGCAATGGAGGATTTCCGTATTGATATTATGATTGACAAGGGCCCTTCGGCTCGCTCTGTTCAAATTGACCTTGAACCTTTTACACTGATTGGAGCAACAACTCGCAGTGGACTTCTCACTGCTCCTTTGCGTGCAAGATTTGGTATAAATTGCCATTTCGAGTATTATGATGAAAAGGTAATTGTGGATATCATTAAACGTTCGTCAGCTATTATGCAGGTGCCTATCGTTGACGAGGCTGCCTTGGAAATTGCTCGCCGTAGTCGCGGAACACCTCGTATCGCAAATGCTCTCCTTCGTCGCGTCCGCGATTTTGCACAGGTTAAAGGTAGCGGTCGTATTGAACGCCAGATTGCATGCTTTGCTCTTGAGGCATTGAATATCGATAAGTATGGTCTTGATGAGATTGATAACAAGATTCTTATCACTATGATTGATAAGTTTGGTGGAGGTCCTGTCGGTTTGACTACCATTGCAACTGCTATGAGTGAAGATGCCGGTACAATAGAGGAGGTTTATGAACCTTTCCTTATCAAAGAAGGTTTTCTTAAACGTACACCGAGGGGTAGGGAAGTAACAGAAAAAGCTTATGCGCATTTAGGACGTTCTTTGGTGAAACAACAATCTTTGTTTTAAGAGTGGCTAAAACATACTTCTCTTAAACAGTGATTCTTAGAACTACCCTTTACAATTATTGGATTATATGCCAAGATAAAAATACCATAGAGTATGGCAGAAATGAAACAGCTCGCAAAAGAGACTGCTATCTATGGAGTTAGCAGTATAGTAGGCAAGTTCCTGAATTGGTTGCTTGTCCCTATGTACACGTATGTGCTGCAAAATTCTGGACAATATGGAATTGTGACCAATCTCTATGCTTGGACTGCTCTTGTCATTGTTGTTATTACTTATGGCATGGAAACTGGATTTTTCCGTTTCGCTAGTGAGTATAAGGATAATAAGACACTTTCGGACAGAGTGTATAGCACAACTTTATGTTGCTTGGCTGTTACTTCTACGTTGTTCGCTTTACTGCTGATTGTCTTCAGACATGATGTCGCTGAATTGCTGAGTTGTGGTGCTTCTGCTAATATCGTGGCTATGCTTGGTGTTACGGTTGCTCTTGATGCTTTTGATAGTATCCCTTTTGCATATCTGCGTTATAAGAAGAAACCTGTCAAATTTGCTGCTTATAAACTTATCTCAATCGCTATCAATATCTTAGGAAATATATTCTTCCTTGTAATTTGTCCTAAAATTTCGAATAGCGGTGCAGCTTGGTTGGTCGATTGGTGTTTCCGTCCTGATTATGATGTCGAGTATATATTCATTACCAACTTAATATCTTCGTTTGTGTGCACTCTGCTTTTGCTCCCTACGATTCTTGAACCTAAGTTGGATTTTGACCGTATGTTGTTGCGTAGAATGTTGAAATACAGTCTCCCTATCCTTCTGCTCGGTATTGTCGGAATTATGAATCAGACTGTTGACAAGATTCTTTTCCCAATAGTTTATCCTGACAAGAGTGATGCAATGTTGCAATTGGGTATTTACGGCGCATGTTTCAAGGTGGCAATGATTATGATGATGTTTACTAATGCCTTTCGCTATGCCTACGAGCCTTTCGTCTTCCAAAAGCACGGAACATCGAAGTGTAAGGAGTCTTATTCGGACGCTATGAAGTATTTTATAATAGCCGCCCTAATGATTTTCCTTGGTATGGTTTTCTATTTGGATATACTGAAGTTCCTGCTTCGTGAGGATTATCGAATAGGTATGAATATCGTTCCACTGATACTCATCTCTTATATGTTCCAGGGAATTGTGTATAACCTTGCCCTTTGGTACAAATTGGTCGATAAAACTTATTGGGGAGCGATAATTTCGTCTATTGGATTCATTATCATGTTTGTAATGCAGTTGTTGCTTATCCCTAAATTCAGCTATTGGGCTTGCGTTTGGTCATCGGTGGCTTGCTATTTTGTGATGATGATGGTCAGCTATTTCGTTGGACAAAAGTATTACCCAGTTGACTATCAACTGAAACGCATCGCAATGTATGTGGTCCTTGCTGCTTTGCTTTGGGCTGCTGCTATGTTCATTACGATAGATAATTTTTTCGTCAGGATGGCTTATCGAACCATCTTGTTGGCAATATTCTGTGTTGTTGTCATAATGAAGGATTTGCCTTTGTCAAAACTTCCTATAATACAGAAATTGACAAAAAGGATAAAGGGTGGTTCTATTAATTAGGTTGAGACGATTTTGAAGTTTATTTTTAGCAGATTGCTGTTGAATGATATATTTTGAAAAAATAAAATAATGCAATATGGGTTTATTTTCTTTTACTGAAGACATTGCCGTTGATCTTGGAACCGCCAACACCATCATTACCTACAAAGGGAAAATGGTCGTTGACCAACCATCCATCGTCGCTATTGATGTCATGACTAACAAATTGGAAGCAATCGGAAAACAGGCAGCTCTTATGGAGGGCCGTACTCCTAAGAACATCAAGACTATACGTCCTCTTCGTGATGGCGTTATCGCTGATTTCCAGGCCGCTGAACTTATGATTCGCGGCATGATTGACCTCATCCCTCATACTCGCAGGATAATTACTCCGTCATTGCGTATGGTGGTCGGAATCCCATCTGGTGCCACCGAGGTCGAGATGCGTGCTGTGCGTGATTCAAGCGAACATGCTGGTGGCCGTGAAGTATATCTTATAGCCGAACCTATGGCTGCAGCACTTGGTATTGGTCTTGATATTGAGAAACCTGAAGGTAATATGGTGGTTGATATTGGTGGTGGAACGACCGAAATTGCCGTCATTTCATTGGGCGGTATTGTTGCCGACAAGTCTATCCGTGTGGCTGGAAATGCCTTTACCGAAGACATTCTCGATTATATGTTCCGCCAACATAACCTGAAGATTGGCGAACCTACTGCCGAAATTATCAAAAAAACTGTCGGTGCTGCTCTTCCTGAACTCGGCGAGGATGCTCCTGATGACATCAGTGTTCAGGGCTCTAATCGTATCACGTCGCTACCTATGACAGTCCCTGTATCTTATCAGGAGATTGCTCATTGCCTTGATAAATCTTTGGTCAAACTCGAAAGCGCAATTATGGCCGCTTTGGAAGATACACCTCCTGAACTCTATTCTGACCTTATGAAGAATGGTGTATGGCTTTCGGGCGGTGGAGCAATGCTTCACGGCATTGCTCGTCGTTTCTCTGAAAAAATGCAAATCGAGTTTAAGGTCGCTGAAGACCCTCTCCGCGCCGTCGCTCGTGGTACTTGTCAAGCTCTCAACAATATAGACCGTTTCCGCTTCCTTCAAAAACAGTGATAAATGAAACTTCTGTTCGATTTTCTGATAAAGCATGTTGCTACCATTCTTTTTATTATTCTCGAGATGGTAGCTGTCGCTTTGTTGTATAATCGAAACGATTTTTCACGTACTGTCATCGCTCGGAATACTCTTACCGTGCAGTCTCATCTTGCTTCGGTCGGTTCAGGTATTGCCGAGTATTTCTACCTTAAGGAAACTAATCGTCAACTTTCTGAAGACAATGCCAGGTTGAACGAAAAACTTGCTATGTTGAATGCTGTTTTCGATAGCCTTCGTTGTGATTCTGTTGTCAATTCACTGCCTCCTGCTAATGTTGATTATACGCCAGCCCGTATTATTTTTCAGTCTATCAATGGCAACAACAATTACGTTATTATCAACAAAGGTTCTGATGATGGAATATCAGAGGATATGGGAGTTGTTGCAAATGGTTGTGCTTATGGTGTTGTCGGCAATGTCGCTCGCCATTATGCTGTTGTCCTTCCACTGATTAATACATCTGTGAAAGTCAGTGCAAAAATCGAAAGTAACGCTCAACTCGGTCTTGTCGTTTGGGAGGGTGGTCGCAAGGATCGCATCACGCTCAACGAGTTGCCAACGCACGTTCATCCTCAGGCTGGCGATAGTATATTCACGTCTTCGTTTTCTTCAATTTTTCCCGAAAATGTGTTGATTGGTAGTGTTAGCAATGCAAAAAGTAATCATGTCGAGGAATTTAGCCATATAATTGTTAATTTGGCTGTCGATTATGCTACAATCCACTACGTTGCCGTAATTCGTAACGGAAACAAAGAAGAGTATAATGCGTTGGTCGAAGATATGGAGTCTCAAATATCTAATACAGTGAAGCCGTAGAAATGAGAAATATATGGGAACAAATATTGTGGTTCATTTGGTTAGTCTTTTTGCAGATTATCCTCTTTAATCATATTAACTTAGCGTATGTCGTAAATCCTTTCGTTTACATATATCTTGTTATAGTTTTCCCTACTCGCCAGAGCCATCTGGCTTCGGTTGTAATTGCTTTTCTTCTCGGCCTGTTTGTAGATGCTTTCTCTAATACCTGGGGAATACACACAATAGCGACAACATTTATGGGGTACATACAACCATTACTTTTCCGTTTGATGGCAAAACCAGAGCAACTTGACAAATCACGCCCTTCTCTTGCTTTTATGCACGAGGATTTTATCAAGTATGCTGTGGTAATGGTTCTGTTTCACCACTTTTTGCTCTTCTCAATCGAGGCTCTTGACTTTTCGCTTACACTCTGGGTAATCGCTAAAACTATTGTCAGCTCTATTTTGACATTCCTCTTTGTCTATGTTTTTGAGAAAATCAGAAAATGAAAGCCGACGAGAACAAAAATAGAAGCATAGTTATCTTATCTCTCTTGATTATCATAGCTGTTGGCTTTTTGATTAAGATTGGTTTTATGCAGTTCTCTGGAAGGTATTTAGATATTGCCGAAGGTAACGCTTTCTATCATAAAGTTGTTTACGCTCCACGTGGTGCTATCAAAGATCGTAATGGCAAAATCCTTGTTTATAACCAGAAAACGTATGACCTTCTTGTTACGATGAAGGTGCTTGATGACCTCGCTAAAAAAGGAACACCTATTGATACTGATGCCCTCTGTTCTATGTTGAGCGAAACCCGCACTCAAATTGAACATCGCTTTGCTAATGTTAAGAATTTTAGCCGAAATCCTGGCTACTCACCCCTGACTCCTCAGCGTTTTATTACTCAACTTTCCCCCGAAGATTATGCTCGTGTCAGTGAGCAATTGCGTAAGTTTAAGGGGTTCTCTATTCAATCACGTACTCTCCGAAATTACAATTATCCATCTGCATCGCATATTCTTGGCTCGATTGGCGAAGTCAACCAGGAACAACTGAACGAAGACGCATTTTATCATCTCGGTGATTATATTGGTGTCTCTGGTATAGAATATGCCTACGAAAAAGAACTCCGTGGCATAAATGGCGAGGAAATTCTCCTTCGCGATGCCCGTGGCAGAATACAAGGACGTTATAAAAATGGAGTCGAAGATAAGCCTGCTGTCCCTGGCAAAAACCTCATAACAACCATTGATATTGACCTTCAAATGTTTGCCGAAAAATTACTTGATGGAAAACGGGGTAGTGTTGTCGCCATCGAACCTTCAACTGGCGAAGTGCTTATCCTCGCTTCAAATCCTTCTTGGAATCCTGAATATCTTGTCGGTCGTAAGCGTGGTACATATTACCCTGTGCTGATTAATGAAAAAACAAGACCGCTCTTAAACCGTGCTATCCAGGGTCGCTATTCTCCAGGCTCAACTTTCAAACTCCTTCAAGCTCTTGTCTGTCAGCAAGAAGGCGGTATAACCGAAGATTCCAGATTCCCGTGTAACGGCCCTTCGTCATCCCCAATCAAGTGTACGCACCACCACGGCTCTCCTGTTACTCTCCTCAATGCTATCGAACAAAGTTGTAACCCTTATTTCTGGCTGGCTTACAAAGCTACTATTGAAAAGGATTGTTATGTAAAACGCAGTTTCAATCATACCAGGTTTCACGAGAATTACAACCGTTGGCGTAACGATATGATGAGTTTTGGATTGGGCTTCGCTTTTTCTGATTCTGATATTCCAGGACTTAAGGACGGCGCAATTGGTTCCGAGCGTACTTATAATAAAATTTATGGCAAAAAAGGTTGGCGCGCTTTGACAATCCGTTCAAATTCAATAGGTCAGGGCGAAGTTGAGGTCACTCCTATACAATTGGCAAATGCTGTCGCCTGTATTGCAAACTCCGGTTGGTATATTACACCGCATATCAATAAGAATGATTCAATGCTCACACGTCGTCATCAGTCAAATGTCGATTCCAGCTATTTCTCTATTGTTCAGGAGGGTATGTGGCGTGTGTGCCAATTTGGTACTGGAAGACATTTCAAAATCCCTGACATCGAAATGTGTGGCAAGACTGGTACCGTGCAAAATTCCCATGGCGATGACCATTCAATCTTTGTCGGTTATGCTCCTTACAATGACCCAAAGATTGTCATTGCTGTTGTCGTCGAAAATGCTGGTTTCGGAGCAACCTGGGCTAATCCTATCGCTTCTCTTTGCATCGAGAAATATCTGACGGGAAAATGTTCCCGACAAGAACTTTACGACAACATATCCTCTACAGTCAAAGACGTTCGTGTTAAGCAATTCGATGAATTTATAAACTCTCTGGCAAATGGCAAGTGATTTTAATGCACTCAAATACCTCGATAAACCAATGGTTCTTATATATTTACTATTGGTTGTCTTTGGCTGCTTGAATATATACAGTGCCAGCATCACTCCTGACCAAATCTCTATCTTCGATATCTCTTGTCGTTCGGGAATGCAGATCGTTTGGATTGTTTTCAGTGTCGTTGTCGCTATTGTTATTCTTTTTTTTGACGATAATTTTTTCAACCAATTCGCTTTTCTCCTTTATGGAGGTATGCTTTTTTTACTCATTGCTACTATATTTCTTTCTCGCGACATAAATGGTTCTCGCTCTTGGCTCTCTTTTGGCGCATTCAGCATTCAACCTGCCGAGTTCGCCAAGTTCGTTACAGCACTTGCACTCGCCAAATATGTTGGACGTCAGAACTTCAAAATGCAAACTCTTCGTGATTATGCCATCTCTATTGCCATCGTCCTCTTGCCAATGCTCATAATCATTCTTCAGAAGGAGACTGGTACCGCCCTTGTTTTTGCCTCTTTTATAATTTTGCTTTACCGCGAGGGTATGAGCGGACTCGTCCCTCTCTTGGCTTTTCTTGCTGTATTTCTCTTTGTCATTACTGTCAAGCTCAGCGACAATCTATTCTTTGGATTGGCTGGCATACCTGCAGGTCTTTGCTATGCTCTTATCATTGTTTATCTTGTTCAAATCATATTCCTTATCCATTTTCGCCGTGACAATTTTAATGCGCTGATTCTTGCCGGTGTATTGCTTTTTGTTATACTTTTATCCGTCTTGCTTAACATTTTCTTTACACCCGTCAACATTGTTTATGTACTCCTTGTACTCAACATATTATCTGTCATTTATATGTTGGTCGTTTCATTTATGCGTTGGCGGCGTACATACTGGCTTGTCGCTGTTTTTGTATTGTTCTCAACTGGCTATTCTTTCTCTGCCGGCTATATCTTTGACTCTATATTACAACCGCATCAGCAGAAACGTATTAAAGTAGTTCTCGGAATGGTTGACGACCCGAAAGGTGTCGGTTATAATACTCGGCAGGCTGCAATCGCTATCGGTTCAGGCCGCTTATTTGGCAAAGGTTATCTCAATGGCACACAAACTCGTCTCAAGTATGTTCCCGAACAGCATACTGATTTCATCTTTTGCACGGTCGGTGAGGAGTGGGGGTTTCTTGGCTCTTTGTTCCTTATCTCTCTTTATTCATTGTTGATGTGGCGGATTATTGTTATGGCTGAACGTGCCGAATCTCATTTCGCACGTGCATACGCTTATGGCGTATTGGGCTTTTTTGCCTTTCATTTTGTTGTTAACATAGGTATGGTTATCGGTATTATGCCTGTTATTGGCATACCCCTCCCGTTCATCAGCTATGGTGGATCAAGTTTCCTCGGCTTTACTTTTATGCTTGCCGTCCTTCTTAAAATTGATACAAAACGGGAAGAACGTCTAAAAGGTAACATTGATACATTCAGACTCTGAAAGGTGGTTCTGTTAATTAATAGAATTACCCTAAACGTAATGTAACTTTGATTATAATAACCTAATCTGAAATATATTATGGACGAAAACGAAAAAAAACAAATCTCTCCTGAAAAACTGAAGGCTCTTCAGCTTGCTATGGACAAAATCGAAAAAGACCACGGTCGCGGGGCTATCATGAAACTTGGCGACACCAAAAACGAGAACGTAGATGTTATCCCTTCTGGTTCCGTTGGTCTTAATATGGCACTTGGCGTTGGCGGTTACCCTCGTGGACGTATCATCGAAATCTATGGTCCAGAGTCTTCTGGCAAGACTACCCTCGCAATACATGCTATTGCTGAAGCCCAAAAACTGGGTGGGGTAGCGGCTATCATCGACGCTGAACATGCTTTCGACCGTTTTTATGCCGAAAACTTAGGCGTTGACGTTGACAACCTCCTAATTTCTCAACCTGATAGCGGTGAACAGGCTCTCGAAATCGCTGACCAACTCATCCGCTCTTCTGCCATCGACATCATTGTTATTGACTCTGTCGCCGCACTTACTCCTAAGGCTGAACTCGAAGGCGAGATGGGTGACAACAAAGTCGGTCTTCAGGCGCGTCTCATGAGCCAAGCTCTCCGCAAACTCACTGCCAGCATTAACAAAACAAACACTACTTGCATCTTCATAAATCAACTCCGCGAGAAGATTGGTGTAATGTTCGGTAATCCTGAGACAACAACTGGCGGTAATGCCCTCAAATTTTATGCCTCTGTTCGCCTGGATATACGCAAAATCGGTGTCCTTAAAGACAGCGATACTGCCAACGGCAGTCAGGTAAGAGTTAAGGTCGTTAAGAACAAAGTCGCACCTCCTTTCCGAAAGGCTGAATTTGATATCATGTTCGGTACTGGTATTTCTCGCAGTGGCGAAATCATAGACCTCGGTGTCGAAAACGGTATTGTCAAAAAAAGCGGTGCTTGGTTCTCTTATGCCGAAACACGTCTTGGACAAGGCCGTGATGCTGCAAAACAACTTGTTGAGGATAACCCTGAACTCGCTGCCGAAATCGAATCAAAAATCATGGATTCCCTAAAGAACTGAAAATGTAAGGGATTCTCTGAAGGTGAGTTCTTTTGATATTATAATTTTTCTTGTGGGAAAACTTACACGAAATGTTATAAAAACCAATTCGTAGAACTCACCTTTAGGGTGGTTCTATTAATTAGGGGTGGTATATACTTGGTCGCATTTAGATGTGCAATTTTGAACACCATACCTTAAACCACCCTTTATTCAAAGTTAAGTGCGAATGTGAAAATCCTGGACGTAAGTTTGTCCAATGCGTCATTATATGGCTTCCACTCTGGGTCAAGGTAGCCTCCGTTGATTTCTTTCTCTCTCTTTTTCCAATTCATATGTATGTTGTTGAACCCTAATGCAAACTTAAGCTCAGGCGATAGCCTGAAGTATTTTGTATAAAACGTACACCCAACACCAAATTCTACGAAATAGTCAAAATACTCCAGCAAAAGTGGATTCTCCTGCTCATGCGAAAAGTCAAACAATACCCCCGCCCCTGCAATTACATATATACCATAATTTTTTATGCGTACCGCACTGTATTTCAGCAGTAATGGCACTGTTATCATAGTCGAACGAACGTTGATTTTGTAATGGTCATTGTCCAAGTCGTTCATATAAACCAATTCCCTATCCGCTATATAAAATGTTGGACATAGTCGCAGGTTCAGGTAGTTGCACAATCTCACATCGCCTATCAACCCCACGTTGAATCCTGGTTGCAAGTTCGACACTTCCGCTTGATATATAGCACCATTTGGTGCTTGCTTCATCGAATTCTTTATACCAAAGTCCAGAATGTCCAAACCTAAACTGAATCCAAAATGGAAACGTTTGTACTCTACATTGGGAAGATTTTGGGCGGTGACATCGCCAAAAATGCAAACAAGGGATAATATGACCAATGCTTTTTTCACTGTTAAGTAAACGCTAAATGCTATGGTTTATTGCCTTATGATGTGTGAAAATATTTCTTCCGTTTTATACTGATAAATCAGATTTTTTTTGTACCTTTGCACCGTCAAACTTAATTAGTACTAATTTAAAATCTTAACACAATGGCTTACGTAATTTCTGAAGATTGTATGGCTTGCGGTACTTGCGCTGGCGAGTGTCCTAACGAAGCTATCTCTGAGGGCGATATCTATCATATCGACCCAGACAAGTGCGTGGATTGCGGCACTTGCGCTTCTGTTTGTCCTGCCGAGGCTATCAAACAGGCTTAAGATTCCTGCCGTTTTCGGCTCGGTCTCTTACTAATAGAGGTGAATTTCAACGAGAGATTCACCTCTTTTGTTTCGAAACTTCTAAAACTTTTATATTATCAATTTGTACGCCCATACGGAATCGAACCGTAACCAAGAGAACCGGAATCTCTCATTCTATCCATTAAACTATGGGCGCCCCTTTTTATCGGTCAACTGCCATCAAAACTCAAAAACATCCTGCGGATTTATCTCTTTTGGACGCTCTGGCTCTATTGGCCTATCGTTTATGTCATTGACAATGCGACTGTCTTGATGCTCTGGACGTGGACGACGTTCGCCTCCCCTATGACCATCACGACGCTCTCCACCTCTGTTCTCCCCTCCACGACGTTCACCTCGCTCTGGCCTCTGCTTGCGCTCTGGCTCAACATATCCTTCTGGCTTCTCTTTTAATACTCGTGCAGAAAGTTTGAACTTACCGCTCTTTTGGTCAACATCAAGCAACTTGATTGTTATCTTATCTCCTTCTTTGATGCCTGTCTCGTCCATTGTCTCATAACGCTTCCAGTCTATCTCCGAGATATGCAACAGACCCTCTTTGCCCGGCATAAACTCTACGAAACATCCGTATGGCATTATTGATTTGACTGTGGATTCATACACTTCGCCAACCTCTGGAACTGATACAATCGACTTAATCATTGCCATCGCTTTGTCTATCGAATCTTTGTTCGCTGCCGAAATCTGTACATGACCCACTTCTCCCTCTTCCTCAATTGTCACAACTGTGCCCGATTCCGCTTGTATCCCTTGGATAATCTTTCCTCCAGGACCTATCACTGCACCTATAAAGTCTTTTGGTATATCAATTGCTACCAATCGTGGTGCGTGTGGCTTCAAGTCTGCACGTGGACCTGCCAACTCTGCTTGAATCTTATCCAATATGAACATTCGTCCTTCGTGTGCCTGCTTTAATGCATTTTCCAAAATCTCATAACTCAAACCGTCAACCTTTATATCCATTTGTGTGGCGGTGATACCATCGCGTGTACCTGTTACCTTGAAGTCCATATCTCCCAAATGATCCTCATCACCGAGAATATCTGAAAGCACTGCATAGTTCGTTCCATGATTCTCCGAGATAAGTCCCATCGCTATACCTGATACTGGCTTCTTTATTGGCACGCCTGCATCCATCAACGCCAAACACCCAGCACATACTGTTGCCATTGACGATGATCCGTTTGACTCCAGAATGTCTGATACTACACGTACTGTATATGGATAATCTTCCGGTATCATACTCTTCAACGCACGGCAAGCCAAGTTTCCGTGACCAATCTCACGACGACCAATTCCTCGTGATGCCTTCGCTTCGCCTGTCGAGAATGGTGGAAAGTTGTAATGTAACAAGAATCTGTCGTATCCTTGTATCAAGGCTTCATCTATCATCTTCTCGTCAAGTTTTGTGCCGAGTGTAACCGTCGAAAGCGATTGTGTCTCTCCACGGGTGAATATTGCTGAACCATGAGGTCCTGGCAGATAACCGGCCTCGCACCATATTGGACGAATCTCGTTTGTCTTACGCCCGTCCAAACGCTTCCCTTCGTCCAACACCGAACGACGCATTGCCTCTCGTTCCACATCATGGTAGTAGCGGTCTATCATCGCACCTTTCTCCTCAAGTTCCTCTTCTGTGAATTGTGCTTTATATTCATCAACTACTGCCTTAAAGTTTGCAGCACGCGAATGCTTGTCATCGTTGCACGATGCTGCAACTGCGTATGCCTTGTCATAACATTTTTCGCGTACATCTTTGCGCAACTCTTCATCGTTCACTTCATGGTCATATTCACGTTTTGCTTTGCCTGCCTCCTGCATAAACTCTAACTGTGCCTGACAATGACATTTGATTGCTTCATGTGCCACCTTCATCGCATTCAGTAAGTCATCTTCCGACACCTCTTTCATCTCGCCTTCAACCATCATTATGTTGTCCAAAGTTGCTGCAACCATAATGTCCATATCTGCACGCTCCAACTCTGCAAATGTTGGGTTTACTTTATACTCTCCATCAATGCGTGCTACGCGTACCTCCGAAATCGGACCATTGAATGGAACGTCCGATACTGAAAGAGCCGCTGATGCTGCAAGCCCTGCATACGAATCTGGCATATCAACACCATCTGCTGAGTATAATGTTACGTTTACAAACGTCTCTGCATGGTAGTTGTCTGGAAAAAGTGGCCTCAATGCGCGATCCACAAGTCGCGAAATGAGAATCTCATAGTCGGACGAACGACCCTCTCGACGTGTGAACCCTCCTGGAAAACGTCCGCCTGATGCAAATTTTTCTTTATAATCAACAGAGAGTGGCATAAAGTCTGTCCCTGGAACGGCATCCTGTGCGCTGCACACCGTGGCGAGCAACATGGTTTTGCCAACTGTCAGCATAACAGCACCATCCGCCTGTTTCGCTAACTTGCCTGTCTCGAGAATAATCTCGGTGCCATCACCCATTGTGATGACTTTGCGTGTTACATTCATATCTTTTTTGTCAATAGTGTTTGCTAAGCATAAATTCGGCTGCAAAGTTACTGATTTTTTCCCAAATAAAAAAATTTTTTTGCGTAAAAAATCACAAAAAAACCATTCCTCAAATGACGAGGAATGGTTTACCTTTTTTAATCCCTAATGTGCAAAATTAGTTCTTTGCCTTTGCTACGATTGCGCGGAATGCCTCTTGATGGTTCATCGCAAGGTCGGCAAGAACTTTGCGGTTCATTGTGATACCTGCTTTGTGAAGTGCTCCCATCAACTGCGAATACGACATCCCCTCAAGACGTGCTGCTGCATTGATACGCTGAATCCACAATGCTCTGAATGAACGTTTCTTGTTCTTCCTGTCGCGATATGCATACTGGAGACCTTTCTCCCATGTGTTTTTCGCTACAGTCCACACATTTTTGCGCGCTCCAAAGTAGCCGCGGGTGAGTTTCAGAATTCTTTTGCGCTTTGCACGTGATGCTACGTGATTTACTGATCTTGGCATAGTTAATTGATTTTTTTTTGAATGTCAGCGTCCTTTTAGAATCTTTATATGGCTGACCATTCGGTTAATACTAAAAAGAGGAAAAACTGCACTCTCGTGCTTAACGCATACAAAGTAATGATTTTACTTCCTTAACATCAACACACTCCAATGTCGCACTGTGTGTCAAATTACGTTTGCGCTTCAAACTCTTCTTTGTCAGAATGTGGCTCTTGTAAGCATGTTTGTGCTTGATTTTCCCTGTTCCGGTAAGAGCGAATCTTTTTTTGGCACCGGAATTAGTCTTGTTTTTCTTCATTTTCCTTTTTTTTATTTATTGTGTGTATATTTACTTCTTATTTGGTTTCGGCGATAACATTATTATCATCCTTTTCCCTTCCAACGTCGGAAGCGAATCTACTTTCGCTATCTCCTCAAGGTCGTTTGCCAATCGCAACAATAACACCTCACCCTGCTCTTTGAACAGAATAGAACGCCCTTTGAAGAATACGTATGCCTTCACCTTGTTGCCTTCTTTGATGAATTCCTCTGCGTGGCGCAATTTGAAGTTGTAGTCATGCTCGTCCGTCTGTGGCCCGAATCTTATCTCTTTTACTTCTATTTTTACCGCCTTCGCCTTCAATTCCTTCTCTCGTTTCTTCATCTGATAAAGGAATTTCTGGTAATCCACAATCTTGCATACTGGTGGATTGGCATTTGGCGAGATTTCTACGAGATCCAACTCCATATCATCTGCCATTTTCATTGCCTGCTCGATGCTGTAAACGCCATTCTCTACGTTGTCGCCTACCACTCGAACTTCGCGGACTCCTCGAATCTGATTGTTGATTCGATGCTTGTCCTCCTGTTTGTTGGGTATTTGTTTTGCTATAGTTATGCCCTCCCGCTTATGGGGTTTTAAGTGTGTTTTGAATTAGGCTGCAAAGGTACAACTTTTTTTTTAGATGACAATGAATTTTTCTAAAAAAAAATTTTTTGAAAAAAAGTACGTTTTTATTTGGTGGTCTCACAAAAAGTTCGTACCTTTGCACCCGCAATTGAGAGGGTTACTGTCGTTGCCATAACAATGGTGCATTCGTCTAGTGGCCTAGGACGTCGGCCTCTCACGCCGAAAACTCGGGTTCGACTCCCGG
>JAGHVI010000026.1 GCA_018064385.1 Candidatus Minthenecus merdequi | reverse complement strand
GCCATACATTGAGGGGTTCAAGAAGAAACTCGAAGAGGTATCGACTGCTGAAGGCTTCTACGAGTGGACGTTCTACATAATCTTCTCAATGCTGAACGTCTATGTCCGCACACAGGTGAAGTGCATAAAGGGTAGGATTGACGTATTGGTAAAAATGCCAGACACAATATATGTGATGGAACTAAAGTTGCACGGCACACCTTTGTCCGCCCTGAAACAGATTGAGAGTGGCGACTACGGAGTGCCATACTCGACAGATGGTTGCAAGGTGGTGAAAGTCGGCATACGATTTGATATGACAAAACTGACGGTAAAGGATTGGAAGGTAAAAAATGTATAATATAAGCGTAAAAAAATAAGGTTGACTTTTGGTAGGAGTCACCCTTATTTTTTACCTTTGTAGTATAGAATGCTGATAGGTCTATATAACGTTAATGTATCGTTAATAGTACATAGAACAAGGCTCAAGGGATTACTTATAATTTAGCACATTTACGTTCAAGCCATTCGCGTTCCTCTGTGTTGAGAAGAGGTGCAATTTCACGGAAAACGTAAGAATGGTACGAGTTGATTTGGAGAAGTTCGTCAGGTGTTAGCATCTCGATTGCAATGGATTCACGATCGTAAGGGAAAAGTGTCAGCGCACGGAAATGGAGGAAATGAGCAAACTCGTTGACGTTATTCTCGTATTCAGCAACTGTAACGAGGTTCTCAATGCGAATACCATAGATACCAGTACGATAAAGACCTGGTTCGTTGCTGACAATCATACCTGGACGAAGAATTGCAGGAACCTCGTTGAGGCGTATAGACTGAGGACCTTCGTGACAATTCAGGAAGTGACCAACACCATGACCAGTGCCATGACCATAATGTAATTCGTTATTCCAAAGGAATTGACGTGCAATTGCGTCAAGTTGCGCACCGCGTGTGCCGTAAGGAAAGAGCTGATGACCGAGCGCAAGGTGACCTTTGAGAACGAGGGTGTAATCAACTTTCATCTGTTGCGTTGGCTTGCCGAGAGCAACGGTACGTGTGATGTCAGTTGTGCCTGCGAAAGGTTTGCCATTGTCAGTACCCATATATTGACCGCCAGAGTCGAGAAGTAAGAAACTTTCAGGTTTGAGCGTTGCGTTTGACTCTTCGTCTGCTTCGTAGTGAACAATAGCACCATGAGAACCATAACCGGCGATAGTTCCGAACGATTCGTCAATAGCACCTTGTTCTGCACGAAAATCGTGAAGGCGGTCAGAAACTGATATTTCTGTAAGTTCGTGTCCTGCTTTCATTTCGCGCTCCAGCCACATAAAAAGGCGAGTGAGGGCAACAGCATCACGATGCATAGCGATGGAAGTTCCTTCAAGTTCGGTGGCATTCTTTACGCACTTGGTGTTGAATACAGGTGATGGCATCTCGTGGGATTTTACGCTGATTGCTTTATAGAGAGCGTAATTGCATTTGGCAGGGTCAATAGCGATTACAGTGTCAGGTTTAAGAGAGCGAAGAGCATCGTAAGCCTCGTAATAATCACGGATTGTAACACCAGATTTGGTGAGGTAGTCTCGCATATCAGGTGTGACTTTGTCAAGATTAGTGAAGAGAGTTGCATCGTTGAGAGACACAATAGCGAGAGCGATGATTTCGGGGTTGTAGGCGATGTCGGAACCGCGCATATTGTAGAGCCAAGCCACATCGCCAAGGTCAGTGAGAAGGATAGAGTCAACGTGACAATCAGTTAGCGATTTGCGGAGGTTGTCAAGTTTGTCGGTTGTGGATTGTCCTGAATATCGTTCGTCAAGGAGAATTGTCTTGCCGTCAGGAAAGGCTGGACGGTTGTGCCATACAGCATCAATGAAATCGAACTCAGTGAATAGAGAAATGCCGTATGTTTCAAGTTCTGATTGGAGATTTCGGAAATCGTTGATAGCAATCATTTGGGGGTTGATAGCAACACTCGCTCCTTTTTTGAGGGTAGAACCGAGCCACTCAGTTATGGTTGGTGTGCCGATTTTACCATCTTTTTGAAGGGTCAGACCAGAGGTTTTGAGTTGCAGACTTGCCTGAAGAAAATAACGAGAGTCAGTCCACACACATCCTCCATCTTGAGTGATGACGGCTGTGCCTGCCGAGCCTGTGAAAGCAGAGATAAATGCGCGTTCACGCCAATGTTCAGCAACATATTCGCTGCCGTGTGGGTCAACACTTGGTACGATGAGAGCATCAACCTGTTTCTGTGCCATAAGGGCACGTACATCTTGTAACTGTTTCATATAAAATGTTTTATTATTGTAATCAATGTATTGAAAAAACATCGGGATTCACCCGAATGGTTGCTTGAAGTGATGGAAAAAAATCCGATTGCAAAGGTAGAAAAAAAAATTGGGAAAAACGAGTGTTATGCCAAAAAAAAGTTGTAAATTTGTGGTCTCTTAGAAATGGAGATAATTAATTTGAACCTGTAGGCGAAATTTATTAAACCTGTAAGCGAAAAGTCAGTCAAAAAGACAGAAACCACCAAGAACGGATTGAGAAATTCACTTGGATAAATCCTTTTTATTATGAGAACGATTAGTTTATTCTTTGCAATGCTGATGAGTGCATTTGGCATTGTAACAGCGCAGACAGAGACTGTCACCGTGCAAGCAACAGACAACGAGGTGGCAGAAAATCTTGACCTTGAAGCAGTGGCAAGAGCTTTCGGTGAGTGTGAAAACCTTGAGGAATTCGAAAGAGTTCTGAACGACCCAAGACATCCATTGTCGAATCTGGACTTGAACATGGACGGATATGTGGATTACTTGAGAGTGTCGGAATTGGCTGAAAATTATAATCACCTTGTAGTGATACAGGCTGTGCTTGGTAATGATTTGTTTCAGGATGTTGCTTCTATTTCAGTAGAAACTACAGGGACAACAAGAGAATCAGTGACTGTAATTGTGACAGGTGACCCATATATCTATGGTGTGGATTATGTATTCGTGCCAGTATATGCTTACAGACCACTGATTTATGATTGGTGGTGGGGACCTGTCTATCACGGCTGCTATATTTCGCCTTGGTATTGGGGATATTATCCACACTACTATTATCATTACCCTCCTTGCGCATACGGTTGCTATCGTGGTTATGTGACTGATTATAGGTGGAGATATGCTGCACCTGTGTATGACAGACATTCTCGCAGAACGGCTGACCCAGCATGGAACAGCAGAAGAGGTGAGATAAGCCGCAGGGATTATGCTCGCTCGTACGAGACGCATAGTCAGAGAATATCAGCGACAGGTTCGAGAAGCGGTAGTTCTTCGTCAAGCGGATCAAGAGTTGCTTCAGGTTCGAGAAATGGGTCCGTCAGCGTAGGAAGCTCAAGAAGAGGTGCTGTACAGAACGTTAGCAGGTCAGGCAATACGCAACGTGTTTCGGTCAGCGGCGGTAGGGCTGTTTCGTCAACCCCAAGAAGCGGTTCGACTGGCACAACAACCAGTGGTACCAGAAGCACAACAACCAGTGATACCAGAAGCACAGCGACTAATGGTACCAGAAGTACAACGACCAGTGGAACAAGAAGTGGTTCTACATCTACGACTACAAGTACTCGAAGGGTGAGTGGTAGTGCGTCAGGTAATTCTTCGACCAAAACCTCTTCGACCAGTTCGTCATATAGACCTAACAGTTCTACTTCGACCAGAACATCATCGACCAGAACATCGTCAAGCAGTTCAACAAGAAGTGGGGGATACAGCAGTGGAGGTTCGAGAGGCGGTAGTAGCAGTGGAAGTTATAGCGGTGGCTCACGTGGAGGAGGAAGTTCGGCAGGAACGCGAACTGGTGGTGGCAGTGCTGGCGGCGGTCGCAGAAGGTAATTATTGAGTCCACTTTAAAAAGTCGTTTTTTGCGGAAAATCGCTGATATACCGAGCACTTCGTACTCGGTTACTCATAGTACAGCCTTCCAGACTGAACATGCGAAACTTGAATGAATTTATAGAACTCACCTTAATAGATAAATTGCAAAGACGGAGTTTGCTCCGTCTTTGCACGATTTAATAGATAAAAGTATGATAGTAATATTGACAGGTGCTGGAATAAGTAAAGACAGCGGCATTGCAACTTTCAGGGATTCTGATGGTTTGTGGGCAAATTATAGAATAGAGGATGTCTGCACACCCGAAGCATTGGTACGCAACAGACGTCAGGTTATTGAGTTTTACAACGAACGACGAAAAGAATTGTTGGAGAAAGAACCAAATGCTGCTCATTATGCTTTGGCAGAATTGGAGAAGGTCAAAGACGTGGCGATAATAACACAGAATATTGACGATTTGCACGAAAGAGCAGGTAGCAAGAATGTTGTTCATCTGCATGGCGAACTGAGAAAACTGAGAAGTTCGCGAAACGAAAATGACATAGTGCCAATCGAAGGGTGGAAACAGGAATTGGAGGATAGACACAAAGATGGGTCGCTCCTCAGACCACATGTGGTTTTCTTTGGCGAAGGAGTGCCAAATATGGACGAAGCAGCGAAGATTGCGATGAAGGCTGACATCTTTGTGATAATCGGTACTTCGCTGAACGTATATCCTGCGGCAGGGTTGGCAAGTTATGTGAGGAGTGATGTGCCAATTTATATAGTTGATCCTGCTGACCCAAGTTTTGTGAAATCAGGTTATATACAAAACAAGATTACATATATCCAGGAGAGGGCAGCTGTTGGTGTTCCTCGACTGGTCGAAAAATTGAGACTATGAAAGGAAAAAAGATTGTATTAGGAGTCACTGGAGGTATTGCGGCATACAAGGCACCTTTGATTGTTAGGCTGTTGAAAGCACAAGGAGCTGATGTTCGCTGTGTTATGACGCATAATGCTTGTGAATTTGTCACTGCTCTGACATTGCAGACAGTATCAAAAAACAAAGTCTATACTGAGACGTTTGAAAAACAGGGTGAATGGAATCCTGAACATATAGCATTGTCCGACTGGGGGGATATTATGCTTGTTGCTCCAGCTACGGCAAATTGTATTGGAAAATATGCGGCAGGAGTTGCCGACGACTTATTGACAACAACATTGTTGGCATTCGGTGGTAAAATTGTTTTTGCACCTGCTATGAATGATAAGATGTATAATAACCCAATAGTACAGAGGAATATAAGGGTATTGAAAGATTGTGGTGTTGAGTTTATTGAACCTATTGTTGGGGAGTTGGCTTGCGGTGCAGTTGGACAAGGTAAAATGGAAGAACCAGAAAAGATTGTTGAGCGAATAAAGAATATCCTATGAAGATTTTAGTAACGGCAGGACCAACATACGAAAGAATAGACCCTGTGAGGTTTATTGGCAATTATTCGACAGGAAAAATGGGATTTGCTATTGCCGACGCTTTGGCTGATGCAGGTCACCAGGTGACATTGGTGGCGGGTCCTGTGCAGATAAAACAAAAGAACTCTAACATTATTCGCATTGATGTTGAAAGTGCACATCAAATGTATGAGGCTGTGTTGAAGTGGTTTCCTGATATGGACGGAGCTGTGCTTTGTGCTGCTGTGGCTGATTTTACACCAGCGATTGTGGCAGATAAAAAGATAAAACGAGAGAACGATAATCTTGTGATTGAGTTGATTCCTACTAAGGACATTGCTGCTTCGGTGGGTAAAATTAAAAAACAAGGACAGTTTCTTGTCGGTTTTGCATTGGAAACTAACGATGAAGAACAGCACGCATTGGAGAAAATGAAAAGAAAAAATCTTGACTTCATTGTGCTGAACTCGCTGAAAGACAAAGGTGCTTGTTTTGGGTATGACACTAACAAAATAACCATACTGAAAGTCTCAGGCGAGAAAATAGAATATGAACTCAAGCCGAAAAGAGAGGTTGCATTAGATATTTTAAGGGAAATAGAGAAGATATGAAAAAGATATTTATTATTATTCAACTGTTGCTGATAGTATTGACAATCGGTGCACAAGAGTTGAAATGCAACCTTGTGATGAACACTTCGCAGGTGCAAGGAACTAATATTGAGGTGTTCAAATCGTTGGAGACTGACCTCAAACAATTCATCAACGACACAAAGTGGACTGATATGACGCTTAGAGAAGAAGAAAAAATTGAGTGTAATTTCTCGCTTGTGGTAAATTCTTATGCTGATGGTATGATGAGTTGCGTGTTACAGGTTTCAGCCTCAAGACCAGTGTATGGAACATCATATACAACAACGTTGCTGAACGTGAGAGATGATAAAGTGAATTTCCATTACGAACAGTTCGATAAGCTGGAACTCAACACAAGTACATACGATAACAACCTTACTGCCATCATAGCATATTATGCATATCTTGTGATTGGTTGTGATTTGGATTCTTACAGCAAAATGGGTGGAACAGATATGTTCACCAGGGCAGAGCAGATTGTTTCTTCTTGTCAGTCAAAAACAGACGAGAATGAAATAAAAGGATGGAAAGCTTTCGAAAAAGATGGTGATAGAAACAGATATGCTATCGTTAATAACCTGAAAGATTCACGATTCAAAGGACTTAGAGAGTATTATTATACCTATCACCGTCAGGCATTGGACAATATGTCGAAAAATGTGGTTAATGGAAGAGCTATGATTGCTGAAGCATTGCCTATGCTCAGACAATTGAATCGAGAAAATCCAAGTGCTGCTTTGGTTCAGATGTTATTGGACGCAAAAAACGATGAAATCATCAATATTTTCAAGAAGGGAACATCAGAGGAGAAAGAGTTGGCAATTGACAATCTCACGGCAATCAATCCAACAATGGCTGACAGATATGCAGAAATAAATAGTGCAAAATAAAAGATGCTAAAGAGACTTTATATTTCAGACTATGCCTTGATTGAAAAGTTAGATATTGATTTCAGCAATGGTTTTAATGTTATAACAGGCGAGACTGGTGCTGGAAAATCTATAATTATGGGTGCTCTTGCTCTGATTATGGGAGGCAGAGGTGACGTGACAGCTGTTAGAGAGGGGGCAAAAAAATGTGTGGTTGAGGCAGAGTTCAGTGTTAACGATTTGACTGATGAATTGAGAAGATTGACCGAGGATTATGATGTTGACGACGTGATAATCTTGCGCAGAGAAATGACTGCAATGGGCAAAAGTCGTGCCTTCGTTAACGATACACCTGTAAGCCTGACCATTATGAAGAGTATTGCTTCGGCAATAATAGATATCCATTCGCAACATCAAAACCTCTTACTGGAAAGAAAAGAATTTCAGTTGAATATATTGGATACTGTGGCGAAAAACGAGGAAAAACTATCTGAATATCAGCAAATTTATGGAAGATATATAAAAGTAAGCAAACAACTTGCGGAGCTGAAAGAAATCATAGAAGTCAGTGAAAGAGAAAGAGAATATGACGAATACCAATATAGGCAATTAGTTGAGGCAAAAATTGAAGAGGGAGAACAGGAAAGATTAGAGGACGAACAAAGCCGCATAGAGCATGCGGAGGAGATAAAAGGAGAGCTTTGTGTGGTGAGCGATTCAATGGAAAATGAGACAGCAGGAGCGTTGTCAATACTGAAAGTGTGCGTGCAGAGGTTGAGAAAATTGGGCAAATATTCTGCTTCGTTCTGCGAAATGGCAGAGTCAATTAATGAGAGATATGTGGATTTGAGAGAGATGTCGAACGATGTGTCGAGACAGATGAACGAAATTTTCACAGACGAGAATAGGAGGGTGCAAATTGAAGAGAGACTTGGTGTGATATATTCGTTGGAGCAGAAACATAAAGTGCAAAAATGCGAGCAATTATTAGCTTTACAACACCAATTCGAGCAAAAACTTGAGAGTATTGAGCAAAGAGACGATGAGGTGAGAAAACTGGAAAACGAGTGCGTTGAATTGGAGAAAATGATGAAAGAGAAGGCAGCAGCATTGAGTGCTATGCGGCGTGGTGTCATTGGCGAAATAGAGAAAACGATGGTGCAAAGGTTGGTCTATTTGGGGATTGTCAATGCAAAAGTTGAGATTGCGATGAGAGAAAGAAAGTGTGACTTTTATGGAGCGGACGAAGTGGAAATTAAATTCTCTGCAAACAAAAACGGTATTCCTCAGAACATTGGGAAAATAGCATCTGGTGGTGAGATGGCACGTGTTATGCTTGCGCTCAAGGCTCTTATGACCGAAAAACGAGGTTTACAGACTATAATATTTGATGAAATTGACACTGGTGTTTCAGGCGAAATGGCTGGAAGAATGGGCGAAGTGATGCAGCACATCGCTCTATATTCTCAGGTTATCGCTATAACACACTTGCCACAAATTGCCGCAAAAGGTGTGACTCACTTTAAAGTGTTTAAAGAGGACTTGAAGGAAAGGACGGTTACTAATATCCAGAGGTTGACTTCCGAAAAGAGAGAATTGGAAATTGCTGAGATGTTGTCGGGCAAGAATCCTTCAGAAACAGCACTGAATGCAGCGAAGGAATTGATATATGGAAAGAGATGACAAAATATTGAGCGCCATAGCACTCACAAAGATAGATGGATTGCATGGGCAAAAACAGAAGATATTGCTGGAGCATTTTGGCAGTGCTGAAGAATTGTGGTCTGTGCCTTTAGATGAGATAAGCAAAATTGGTGGACAGGTTGGAACAATACTCAGTGATGAGTCCGTGAGAAAGGATGCCTTCTTGTTGGCTGAACAAGAACTTGCTTTTGCCTATAAGCACGGTATAGCAATTAAAATATATGGCGAAGGAGACTATCCTGTCAAAATGATGGAATGTCCCGATGCGCCTGTTGTGCTGTATCAGTTGGGACAAATGTCTTTGAATAATAGAAAGATGGTTGCAATGGTTGGAACAAGACGTGCTTCTCAATATGGCAAGAATATGGCGAGATACATTGTTCAACAATTGGCTGATATAGACAAAGATATAGTGATAGTCAGTGGATTGGCGTATGGAATAGACATAGAAGCTCACAAGGCTGCTTTGGATTATGGACTGGATACTGTGGCTGTATTGGCTCATGGGTTAGATAGAATCTATCCTGCTGCTCATAGACGTTATGCTGCTGATATAGCTGAAAGTGGGGGCGCTTTATTGACTGAATTTTCATCTATGACTGAGCCTGTCGGTTTTAATTTTCTACAAAGAAATAGAATAGTTGCCGGTATAAGTGATGCTACGATAGTTGTTGAGTCTGCCGAAAAGGGTGGATCTATGTCAACAGCAAGGATTGCAATGGAGTACAATAGAGAATTATTTGCTGTACCAGGAAGATTAGATGATAAAAATTCTATGGGTTGTAATAAACTGATTTCTGACCACAAGGCAGAAATTTTCTTTTCAACTAATGAGTTTTTGGACAAAATGATGTGGCAAAGAATCCAAGAACAAGAGTTGCCACTCGATAACGAAACATTAAATTTGTCGGGAGTGCAAGAGAAAATCTTCAAATTGTTGAAGGACAGAGGACAAATGCAAGTAAATGAACTGGTAGGTGAACTTGATGAGCCAATGTCGGAGGTCAGTTCTGCATTGGCTGAGATGGTGTTTGACGATATAATTGAGCAGATGGCGGGAGATTTGTATGATTTGACGACGAAGAGTAAATTGAGGTAATTATGTTTTCGGTAAATGGATTGACGGTTGACTTCACGGGGACTCCTTTGTTTGAGGAGATATCATTTCAGGTTAACGATAAGGAAAAAATTGCGCTGGTGGGCAAAAATGGTGCGGGAAAGTCAACAATGCTTAAAATTTTTGCAGGTTTACAACAACCAACACATGGTAGTGTGTCAATGCCTAAAGGTGTGAAAGTTGGATACCTGCCTCAACATCTGTTGGTTAAAGACGACAAAACTGTCTTGGACGAAGTTAAAACGGCATTTGAGGGCGTTTTTGCAAAACAGAAAGAGATAGACGATACTGTGGCTGAGTTGGACAAGCGAATGGACTATGAAAGCGAGGATTATGCAGCATTGATTGAGCGGCTGGACCACCTGAACAGCGAGATGAGTATGTTGGGGGGCGAAAGTATGATGGGTGATATCGAAAAAACGTTATTAGGTTTGGGGTTTGTGAGAAAAGATTTCGAGCGTAAAACTATGGAATTCAGCGGTGGATGGCGAATGAGAATAGAGTTGGCAAAGATATTACTTTCCAAACCTGATATTCTTTTGTTGGACGAGCCAACGAATCATCTTGACATTGAATCAATACAATGGTTGGAGGATTTTCTGAAAACATCTCCAAGTGCTTTATTGCTGGTCAGCCACGACCGTAGCTTCCTTGATGCTGTGACTAGTAGAACAATAGAAATTTCCCTCGGACAAATATATGACTATAAAGCAAACTACTCGAAATATGTTGAACTAAGGAAAGAGAGACGTGAACAGCAGATTAGAGCCTACGAGAACCAACAGAAAATGATAGCTGATACAGAGGATTTTATTGAGAGATTCAGATATAAGGCTACAAAGGCTGTTCAAGTTCAGAGCCGTATAAAACAATTGGAAAAACTTGAGAGAATAGAGGTGGATTTGGAAGATCACTCTCAATTGAGACTGAAATTTCCTCCTGCTCCTCATTCGGGAGTTATGCCTGTGGAGATTGAGGGACTGACTAAGGCTTACGCAGAACATGTGGTTTTGTCTAATGTGGATTTACAGATTAAAAGAGGTGAAAAAGTTGCCTTTGTAGGAAAAAATGGTGAAGGAAAATCTACATTGGTTAAGTGCATTATGGGAGAAATTCCATACGATGGCATTTTGAAAATCGGACATGGGGTAAAGATAGGTTATTTTGCTCAAAACCAAGCGTCGCTGTTGGACGAGAATCTGACTGTGTTTGACACTATTGACCGTGTGGCTGTTGGGGATATTAGAACAAAGATAAAGGATATTTTAGGAGCTTTTATGTTTGGCGGTGAGGCTTCTGATAAATGTGTCGGGGTGTTATCGGGTGGAGAACGCAGCCGCCTTGCAATGATTCGTCTGCTACTTGAACCTGTTAATCTGCTTATATTGGACGAACCTACAAATCATCTGGATATGAGGTCTAAAGATGTGCTTAAAGAGGCTATACAAGCTTTCGATGGTACGGTGATTGTGGTGAGTCACGATAGGGATTTTATGGATGGACTCGTTGAAAAAGTGTATGAGTTTTGTGATAAGAAAATCAAACAGCATATCGGTGGTATAAAAGAGTTCCTTGAGGAGAAAAAATTGGAGAGCCTGATGGAGTTGGATAAAATATCAGATGTGGCGGTTGATATAAACGATGACGTTACAAATGTCAAAGAGGGTAGGGCTGAGTACGAAAAGAGAAAAGAAGAGGCTCGTGCCGCTAAAAAAAAGGAAAGGGATATTGCGGCAATCGAAGAGCGTATTGCCAAGTTGGAGGGCGATTTGAAGCAGATGGAAGAGCGTTTTGCTTCTGGAGAGTGTGATGTGGCTCTTGTTGAAACATATAATAGAATGAAAAAAGAGTTGGACGAACGTATGTATGAATGGGAAATATTGGTGGAATGATGGAACTAAGCAAGGATTATATTGATTTGTTGTACGAAACTTTGGGTGATAGTGTTGACGATTTGGTTGAGGCTATTTCGTGCGAACCTATAGTCAGTGTGAGAGTGAACTCCCGCAAAATAGTTGATGTCGGTGAGAGTGTTGTGCCATGGTGCGAATGGGGAAGATATTTAAGCGAAAGACCTCGATTCACTGATGACCCTCGTTTGCATTGCGGTTGCTTTTATGTCCAAGAGGCTTCGTCAATGTTCCTTTGGCATGTTCTGAAAAATTTTGTGAAGCATGATGCTATAGTGTTTGACGCTTGCGCTGCCCCAGGAGGAAAATCTACTTTGATAGCTGAGTGGCTTGATGATAACGGATTGTTAGTCTGTAATGAGTATGTTGCTAAAAGGGCAAACATACTTGTTGAGAATATTACTAAATGGGGGTATCCTAATGTCATTATTACAAATAATACATCAGTTCAATACGAAAACCTCGGTGAGGTGTTTGACTGCGTGGTCGTTGATGCTCCATGTTCGGGCGAGGGAATGTTCCGTAAAGATGAAGATGCCGTCCGTGAATGGTCTTTGGATAATGTACAGATTTGCGTGGCAAGACAGAGAGAGATAATAGCGTCTGTATGGAAAACATTAAAAACTGGCGGTGTGATGGTGTTTAGCACTTGTACATTCAACCATCTGGAGAATGAGGATAATGTTAAGTGGATAATTGATACATTGGGCGGTGAGGTTTGCAATGTGCCTATAGACGATAGTTGGGGTATTGAATGTTCTGTAGTTGGGGGGTATCACTTTTATCCTCACAGAGTTAAAGGAGAGGGATTGTTTATGGCTGTCTTTAGAAAAGTTTGTGGCGGTAACAGTAATAGGTTGCATTCCAAGGGTCTTGTTCCGTTGGTTAATGAGAGGGCAGAGTGGTTGCTTCACAGCGATGATTATCAACTATATGATTTGAAGAATATGCGTTGGGCAATGGTTAATCATCATATTGAAGTTTTGCAGTCTATGCTGAAGATACGGTTGAACATTTTTTCCGCTGGTGTGCAATATGCTGAAATGAAGGGACGAATCTGGATTCCTGCTGCTGGACTGGCGTTGAGCAGTGTAATTAATACAGAGAGGTTTGTTACTGTGAATGTTGACAGGGAGACGGCTTTGAAATTTTTGAAATGCGAGGCTATTGTGTTGGACGGTGTGCAGAGGGGTATTGTGCTTGTGTGTTACGAAGGTCATTGTTTGGGATGGGTGAAGAATGTCGGGAATAGGTGTAATAATCTCTATCCTCAATATTGGAGGATCAGAAACTGATTTTGCAAGATTCGTTGTTGTTTTTACGGCGAAAAAATAATGATGGTTTGATATTTTAATGGCTTTTTTTGCCTGAATAGTGATTGTATTGGTGTTTTTTT
>JAGHVI010000203.1 GCA_018064385.1 Candidatus Minthenecus merdequi | reverse complement strand
TTGGAGGCAACGAGCACTTGGAATTTGCGAACAAAATACTCGCTATGTGTCTCGAACACAAAGCGTATGGGGTAGTTGGATACTGCATCAACAAAAATGTCTGCAAGAAGTGATTGAAAATTAGGGTGAAGATTACTTTCTGGTTCTTCGATGAAAAGTGTTGCCGAGTTGTAACGACCGTATGCTGATCCAGAAAGCGAAACATATTGACAAATCTGAAATTCTATGCGTACAAGCATAGCAATCAGAGGTGTGATGCCATAACCAACATCAGCAATTGAGACCTTTATTTTGCGGTGTTTTATGGTTTTGACAAGATATATATAGATACCTATACCTTCAGGTGCAGGCTCGAAAACAAGTCTGGCATTGAGAAGTTTCTTCAGCCAAGTGTTTATAAAGGTACCTTTACGATAAGCATTTCCCGACGATGGATTGTCAATTGGAATGTAGTCAGGTAATTGAAGGTAACTTTCAAGATTTGAATTGAAAGATGTACCTTGATTTTCATAAAGATATATACGTTGAAGATTTGAACGATCAATTTCAATAAAAGAGGCATTTATTATATCTTCACCAGCACAAAGAGCCTCGGAACATACTAATTCAGCAAACTGTACAACATCATCACAACTTTCTATACCAGCAAATGCGCGTGTTCCCCAATCAGATTTAATATACTGTTTCGTTGTAATCTCCAATTTGCCAGAATCATATCTAAACCGGTGATATACAGAAGGAACACGGCAACGACAGATTGTATGTATATCATCATCAGCATTATTCTGATCCACAAACGTGCGTAGTGAGTCAACCAAAATCTGTGAGATATGAAACTGTGAACACTCCTCATTGTTGACTCCTCGATGATAATCGAATATGACCTCATCTGATAACTCGTCAGTTATCACTAATCGGCGGATACCTGCATATATGGCTTGGCGGTTTCTGTTGAGGCGATGAGGATTATCAACAAAATTGCGTTCAATCTGACGAACCTGCCACGAGGATTGGTCAATTGATGTTTCGGGGGCTTCGAAAAGAGGAAAGAACGAGAATGCTACACGCACAGAACGTCCTGAAAGTGCCATAATATCAGTAGAATACTCTGCCGAGAACTCATCTTCATTACTCAGCCAATTGATGGTTTTCTCGAAACTACCCAGTTTGTGCTGACCAAAGGCAAAATTGAGGTAATAATCTTTGAAACATCGAAAAATACCACGTTTGAGATCCTTTGACAAATGTTGCAACATTGGTTGCAGCAGTTTTATTGACTTTGTGAAACTGCTTTTGCCTGAACTGTTACAACCTGTTAGTATAGTCAATGGCGTCAGGCTTATTTTGCCGCCTGTTCCGTCGAAAATACGAAAATTTCGGAGTGTGTATGAATTCATTGTCTGAGGATAACAAAATAAACCTCGCCCAGCCTTTCATAATCAGGCTGGGGAGATTTGAATGTAATAGGTTTCAAACCAATCAGAGTAGATTATTCTTCTCTATATCTTTGAAATATTTGTAGGTGTCAACTTTGAGTTCACCGCAAGCAGCTTCGTCGCAGACAATGATTGCGTGTGGGTGAAGTTGAAGTGCCGAGATTGTCCACATGTGGTTAATCCCCTCCTCTATCGCATGTTGCAATGCTCGAGCTTTGTTATGACCATTGACCATAATCAAAACCTCTTTAGCATCCATAACAGTGCCAACACCTACAGTAAGAGCAGTCTTGGGAACAAGGTCCACGTTGTTGTCAAAGAAACGGCAATTTGCAATTATTGTATCAGTTGTGAGGGTCTTTTGGCGTGTGCGTGAAGCAATTGACGAACCTGGTTCGTTGAATGCAATATGACCATCAGGACCAATACCACCCATAAACAGGTCTATACCACCGGCAGCAACAATTGCAGCCTCATAGTCAGCGCACTCTTTTGCAAGGTCTTTGGCGTTGCCGTTGAGTATATGGACGTTCTCCTTCTTTATATTGATGTGTGAGAAGAAATTCTTCCACATAAATGAGTGGTAAGACTCTGGGTGTTCCTCTGGAAGGTTGACATACTCGTCCATGTTGAAGGTGATTACATTCTCGAAAGAGAGTTCACCAGCCTCATATTTGCGGATGAGTTCACGATAAAGGCCGAGAGGCGAAGAGCCTGTGGGACAACCAAGTTTGAAGGGTTTCGCAGGAGTTGGATTAGCCTCCTTGATACGTTTGGCCACATAATTCGCAGCCCATTTCGACATTAAGTCGTAATCCTGTTCAATGATTAAACGCATAATTGTTACTTTTTTTGTTATTAATTGGTTTGTTATAGACGTCAGGAGACCTGCTACCAAAAAGTAAAAACGGAGGGGTTTCCCCTGACGTGGAAAAATTCAAAGTGCAAAGGTACGTATTTTTTCGGAACTACAAAGGATTTTCCAGAAAAAATTAAGGCTTTCGTTATGATTGACCCAGAAGCGCAATCACTCATTTATCGAATTGCCTTCAGCAAAA
>JAGHVI010000084.1 GCA_018064385.1 Candidatus Minthenecus merdequi | reverse complement strand
TGCCACCATAAGAATAGACACCCCACACATAACTACTGGTGAGAGATGTCGATGTCGTTGACGCCGAGTTGTCCCAACCAGTAGGAGGTGTGCCGGTTGTCATTGCCTCGAAGTCCTCGAAATAAGGTGTCGTCTGCTGTGCCTGCACCATCAGAGATAAGCACAAAGCAATCATCGTGACGAAACCTTTCAAGAATAATTTCTTCATAATGAAATAATTAAAAATGAATATTGAGTTAATTGAGTAATATCGCAAAGCGAAACTATTCAGTGTGCAAAGATACAACTATTTTTCCAAACCACAAAACTTATTAAGAACTTTTTTCACTTAATTGTTCAAAATCTCTACTACCGTGATTCCAGCTCCTCCAAACTGCACATGTTCATCGCGGAAACTCTCCACACAACTGCAAGTCGAAAGGTATTGACGCACAGCTTGACGCAACGCACCAGTGCCCGTGCCATGAAGTATTCTGACAGGCGAAGAATGCAACATCAAAGCATCATCAATAAATGTCACCACAGCGTCCAATGCTTCGTCAACCCGCATTCCACGAATGTCAATCTGTTGCGCAAAACTGCTCTGTTTGTCGTGTATTACATCTACAATATTGCTCTGCTGACGCATCTCTTTTTCCTCATTGACGTTTGTTGCCGTTAACCTATCCACAGCTACAGTAGTCTTGACTTGTCCAAACAACACTACAACCTGTTTCCCTTGTACATCAATCACTTTGCCCGGTACTTTCTGCCCCTCAATCATCACTCGGTCTCCTACCTTAAACCGTTTCTCCCGAACCACAATTTTAGGATTTTCCTTCATCGACTCCTCTTTCTCTTTGAGAGCACGGCGAGCCTCTCGTGTCGCCATCTTCTCCGCACCTGCCTCTTTAATGGTTCGTATCGTCTTTTCTATTTCAGCATTCGCCCCACTGATAATCTGCGTTGCAGTATCTCGCGCTTCTGCAATAATTTTCTTTTCCTCAGCCTTCACCCCCGCAATTTTATTCTCGTACTCATCGGTCAACTGACGCAATTTTCGCTCCTGTAAATGAATCTGTTCTCGTTTCTTCTCCCAATATCGTTTATCACGTGCCACGTCCTGTAGATATTTGTCGAAATCCACCTGTTCTTCTCCCACCAATTCTGTCGCCCTTTTTATAACATCGACCGGCAACCCTATTTTGCGAGCAATATCAATAGCAAACGAACTTCCTGCCATTCCAATGCTCAGCGTGAAAAGCGGCTGCATATTGTGTCGGTCGTAAAGCATTGCTCCGTTGACCATTCCCTCGGTTTCTGTTGCATAGGTTTTCAGGTTACTATAGTGTGTTGTAATCACGCCATATACTCCTTTTTCGTTCAGTCTGCCCAACACAGCCTCAGCAATTGCTCCGCCCATTAATGGCTCAGTGCCACTGCCCAACTCGTCAATCAACATCAGCGAACGTCCATCGCCTGACTTCATAAAACATTTCATATTGAAGAGGTGAGAACTATATGTTGACAGGTCATTCTCCAAACTTTGTTCATCGCCAATATCCACGAATATCGAACCAAAAAGCATCGTCGAACTCCGTTCTGCAACAGGTATCGGGACTCCACAACCCAACATATACTGCAGCAACCCTAAAGTTTTCAGACATACGGATTTTCCGCCTGCATTAGGACCTGAAATCACAATTATCCTCTGTTTTTTGTTGAGTTTGATGTCCAACGGCACTATTTCACGTCCTTGACTGTGTAACGATGCCTCCAACAATGGATGACGTGCCTGATAAATCTCAACACTTGATTTTGTCAGTTGTGGCACCACAGCATTAATCCTTAGCGAATATTTAGCCACTGCATTCAGAGCATCTATCTGCATCACCAACGTCATAGCATCCGTAATCGCCTCATACATCGGACGCAACCATTCTGTCAATTCAACCATTATGCGAATTATTTCCCTTCTTTCCTCACCCTCCAGTTCACGCAGTCGGTTATTGATTTCCACCACTGCAGCCGGCTCTATAAACGAAGTTTTGCCAGTGGCAGATTCATCGTGTACTATGCCGTTTATCAATCGTTTGTTTGCAGAAGGGACAGGCAACATCAACCTGCCCTCTCTCATTGTTGGCGAGACATCAGCATCAATAGTTCCTCGTGCTTTCGCCTCTTTCAGTATTGAGTGCAACACCCGAGTAACATTGCTCTGTGCCTCACGCATCAATCGCCTTATTGTACGTAGTGTATCTGAAGCATTATCGCGCACCTCTCCATATTTATCCACTATTTGGTCAATGCGACGCACCACATCTTGAAATGAATCACGCCCTTCAACCATTCGTCGCATAAGCGGAAAACGCTTCTCGTCTAACGACTTGACGTATATTATAACAGCTTTAAGCACCAATAGGTTTTTTCTTAAAGCCTCGACCTGCTGCAAATCCATAAACGTTCCCTGTACTCTTGTTGCAGCAAAGGTTTCTCGAAGGTCACAAATCTCGCCCATCGGCAACGCACCGCCCGACTCTCTGATAGAAGTCATCATCTCCCACACTCTTGACAATCGTTTCTCTGTCAACTCTCTGTCTGCTGTGAATGACAATTCTTTCATAGCCACAGCTACGCTTGGAGCACTTACACAACAATTCGAAATCTGCTCTCTTATCGCAACAAACCCCAATTTTGTCTCTATGTTTTCTGGATAAAGCATACGAATTTATAGAACCACCACTAAATTAATGATAACAAAAAAAGAGGCTATTGCAAAAGCGACAACCTCTTTTTGTGCGCAGAATGAGACTCGAACTCACACGGTCTTGCGACCACTACCCCCTCAAAGTAGCGTGTATACCAATTTCACCACCTGCGCATTGATATATTTCTCTTATTGTGCCCAAAACAGGACTCGAACCTGCACAACATTGCTGTTACTAGTCCCTGAAACTAGCGCGTCTACCAATTCCGCCATTTGGGCCCTGTTTCGACAAGTGAGCGGAAAACGGGACTCGAACCCGCGACCCCAACCTTGGCAAGGTTGTGCTCTACCAACTGAGCTATTTCCGCAAATTTTCTTTGTTACAAAGTACCAAGGTTACCCCTCTCATTTGCGACTGCAAAGGTACAACATTTTTTTGGACTGACCAAACTTTTTCCGCTTTTTTTTCAAAAAAAATTCTGTGGATATTTTTTTACGAAATAACTTGCTGATTTGAAATAATATTTGTAACTTTGCAAAATAAAATATCAAAAGAGTTCTTCCCAGAACTCAAATTAGCTTATTTATCAACGGATATTTTACTTAACACACTGATATTATGGCAACAGAGACGTTAAATTTCATCGAACAGATTATTAAGAAAGACCTTGAAGAAGGATTGAACGAAGGCAGAATACAGACTCGTTTTCCGCCAGAACCCAACGGATATTTACACATAGGCCATGCAAAAGCAATATGTATGGACTTCGGAATCGCTGAAAAATATGGAGGAATCTGCAATCTCCGCTTTGACGATACTAACCCCGTGAAGGAGGATGTCGAGTATGTTGACTCAATACAGGAGGACATCAAATGGCTGGGCTTCCAGTGGAACAATATATATTATGCCTCGGATTATTTCGAGAAGCTGTACGAACTGGCAAAACAGTTTATCCGCGAGGGAAAAGCATACGTTGACCAGCAAAGTGCCGAGACAATAGCCCAGCAAAAGGGCACACCAACCACCCCGGGAACAGACAGCCCTTTTCGCAACAGACCTGTCAAGGAGAATCTGGATTTGTTTGAGCGTATGAACCAAGGCGAGTTCGAGGATGGCTCAATGGTTCTTCGTGCCAAAATTGATATGGCTCACCCTAATATGCATTTCCGCGACCCTATTATGTACCGCATAATAACCTCTCACCCTCACCACCGAACAGGAACAAAGTGGAAAGTCTATCCAATGTACGACTTTGCTCACGGACAAAGCGATTATTTTGAGGGCGTGACTCACTCGCTCTGTACCCTCGAATTTGAAGTTCACCGCCCTCTGTACGACTGGTTTCTTGACCAGTTTGCACGTGCAGACTATCGCCCGAAACAGCGCGAATTCAACCGTCTCAACATCACCTACACCGTTATGAGCAAACGCAAGATGCTGGCTTTGGTCAAAGAGAACCTGGTCAGAGGTTGGGACGACCCTCGAATGCCTACAATATGCGGCCTCAGACGTCGGGGCTATACACCTGAAAGCATACGCAATTTCATCAACAAAATCGGATATACCAAATATGAGGCTCTGAACGATGTGTCGCTGCTTGAATCGGCAGTCCGCGAGGATCTGAAGCCTAAAGCTGCCAGAGTATGTGCTATCCTTGACCCTATCAAACTTGTGATAGACAACTACCAAGGCGAGGGCGAAATGGTAACTGTCGAAAACAACCCCGACACTCCTGAATCCGGCTCACGCCAAGTGAAGTTCGGTCGTGAAATATGGATTGAACGTGGCGATTTCCGCAACGAGGCTGACAAGGACTTCTACCGTCTGTCTCCAGGCGGACGCGAAGTCAGACTGAAAGGTGCCTATATCATTCAAGCAACAGGAATCGACGCAAACGGTATTGTCCATGCAACCTACGACCCTGACAGCAAGTCCGGCACCGAAGGAGGCAACCGCAAGGTGAAAAGCACCATAAACTGGGTAGAATGTGCTTCGGCTGTTGATGCGGAAGTACGTATGTACGACCACCTCTTTACCGAAGAGAACCCAGCTGCCTTCGAAGGTGATTTCCGCGAGATTCTGAACCCACAATCCGAGACAGTTATCAACGGAGCTAAAGTCGAGGCTTGTTTGGGACTTGCTAAAGCCAACGACAAGTTCCAGTTCCTCAAGGTCGGATATTTCAATACAGATTATGATACAACCGACGACAAACCTGTCTTCAACCTTACTGTAACACTGAAAGGAAAATAATACACAAATTGGAACATTATCTAAAAATAATTGAGAGGTCAGTAAAGAACAACTGGCAGCAACCAGCACTGAGCGACTATCAAGAGGAAACCCACTACACATACGGCGAGATGGCTATGGAGGTTGAGCGCGTAAAAGAGTGGATGTGCCGTCTCGGTATCAAGCGAGGCGACAAGGTGGCAATATGCGGCAAAAGCTGCGCCAACTGGGGTGTTTCTTACCTGAGTATTGTCACAAGCGGTTGCGTGGCAGTCAGCATCCTGCCTGACTTCACCGAGGAGAATATCCTCTATCTAGTTCGCCACTCCGAAGCTAAACTGCTGTTTGTGGGCGAAAGCGTTAAACGAAAAATCTGCGAATCAGATTTTGACAACACCTTAGTCATTAATATGGAGCGTTGGGAATCAGTCTCCCAAAACCAAAACCTACCACCTATATGCCAACGCCAGAATCAATGTCAAAACCTTGATTGGCACACAGACCTGAATTTGGACGACATTGCTCTCATCAACTACACATCAGGCACTACCGACAAGCCTAAAGGTGTTATGATCACATCGCGAGCTCTCTCTTCGAATGTGATATTTGGACTGAAAGGACAACCTAACGGCCCTGGCGACCAGGTGTTGGGAATGTTACCTTTGGCTCATATCTTTGGCATAATGTTCGATTTCCTATACCAGATTGCTGGAGGTACTCATATTGTTTACTTGAAGAAAGCTCCAACTCCAACTCTGATTATGAAGGCGTTCCACGAGATTCGCCCTTATATGATATTGACCGTACCTCTGCTCATCGAGAAAATCATCAACAGTCGTGTTTTGCCGGTGATGAACAAACCTACGATGAAAATGCTTTGGCATGTACCAACCTTTCGATGTATAATCCGCCGCAAAATTCTTGGCAAACTGAAAGCCGCTTTCGGTGGACGTCTGAGAGTTATGATTATCGGAGGCGCACCCCTTAATACAGAGGTCGAAAGATGTCTCAAAAAACTCCATTTCTCTTTCACCTGCGGCTATGGAATGACCGAGTGCGCTCCTCTGATATGTTATGCAAGCCCCGAGACTATGAAGACTGGTTCGGTTGGACGTGCCGTTGACGGAATTGAGATTAAAATCAATTCCGAAGAACCGACAAAGAAGCCAGGCGAAATCCTTGTGCGTGGCGATAATGTCTTCGTTGGCTATTTTGCCAATCAGGATGCCACAGATAATGCTTTCGACAGTGACGGTTGGTTTCACACTGGCGATATGGGAATTGTTGACCAACTTGGCAATTTAACACTCAAAGGTCGCTGCAAAAATATGATTCTCGGACCAAGCGGACAAAACATCTATCCCGAGGAGATTGAGGCAAAGCTACTTACTATGCCCCGTGTGCTTGAAACTATCGTCATATCACGCGACAAAAAAATTATTGCCCTCGTTTATCCTGACAACAACGGCATCGACCGCGATGAACTGAGGTTGCTAATGGGCGAAAACCTAACTCTTCTTAATGCCTCTCTTCCTAAGTATTCGCAAGTGGGAAAGATTGAATTGGTTGAACAAGAGTTCGAGAAAACCCCAAAAAAATCGATAAAACGATATTTGTATAAATAAAAATACAGTTATTATGAAGTATTCAAAAAATGTGGGCTGTTTCCGCCCATCACCAATCAGGTCTATGATGAAGGCCGTCGCAAATCCTAACGTCATTTCTTTTGCCGGTGGTATGCCGGGTGAAGAACTCTTCCCTGTCGATGACCTCAAGGAGATGATTGCTGAAATGCCTCGTAAACAGATGGACACTGCTCTCCAGTATGGAGCAACAGATGGTCTTCCTATTTTCACCAAGTTCCTTGCTGAACGTATGCAGGAACGTGGCTTCGATATGACCAAGAACCGCATCATCGTCACAACCGGTTCTACTCAGGTTATGAACATCGTTTCTAAGTTGTTCCTGGACAATGGCGATACTATGTTGACCGAGGATCCTGTATTCTGCGGCTCTGCCGGTGCTTTCTGTTCGTACGGCGCTAACATTGTAGGCGTTAAGTTGGACGATGAGGGTATCATCATCTCAGAACTCGAAAAGGCCCTTGAGAAGAACCCTAAGTTCATCTACACTACCCCAACATTCCACAACCCTGCAGGTCTTGCTATGTCACGCCAGCGTCGCGAGCAGTTCCTCGAAGTTATGGCTAAGCACCCGGATGTAGTTATCCTTGAGGATGACGCTTATGGTCAACTCTATTATGACGAGGAGGTTAAGAGCGACATCCAGCCAATGAAGACATACGCTAAGAACGAGAATCAGATTATCTACTGCTCTTCTTTCTCTAAAATCTTCAGCCCTGGTATGCGTATCGGTTGGATGGTAATCCCTAACGAGATGTACGAGTATGCCGAGATTGCAAAGCAGTCTATGGATGCTTGCACCCCTTGCCTCTCCCAGATGCTCGCTTACGAGTTCTGGAAATCAGGTCGTATGGATCGTTATATCGCTATGCTTCGTGCTGAATATAAGAAGAGACGCGATGCTATGGTTGAGTGCATCAACAAGTATTGTCCAAAAGGCACAACTTTCGTTACCCCTCGTGGAGGTTTCTTCCTATGGGCAAAGTTGCCTGATGCTATCGACATCGACAAATTGTTCGACATCTGCTCGCAAAAGGGAGTAGTGTTCGTCAAAGGCATCGCCTTCAGTGCTAACTACGAGAATAACCAACATGTTCGCCTTTCGTTCTCTAACACCAACCCTGAAACAATCGAAAAGGGTATTCGGATTCTTGGCGAAGAGATGAACAAAATGATGTAATTAAAATTCCGAAATATAACAAAGGCTGTCCGTTTGGATAGCCTTTGTTTTTAGAGTGGTTCTATTAATTAGAATCAATAAGTAACACAACTCATTTTTCTAAAACATGCAAATACTCTGTTGTCTTGATTGCAGCGTGATGTCTGTTTGATTCTTTATCCGCTTGGAATCTATGATACTCTTGTGAAAAAATTTCATACCTGCCATACTTTGACATTGTAGATTTTATATCATCTAACGACATCAATCCTTCATTGTTATATGACAGAACAATAAATTTGAATTGTGCATTTTTCAGTAAATCATCAAAACTCAAGAGAACAGTCTTTTTTCCACAATAATTGGAACGATGATATTCACGTAATCCGGTTTTCCCCTTTGGAGTGAATGGCTTATATTCTGCTATCGTATTGAGCAAATGATAATTGGCACCATATTGTCTGGAATTGTATGGTGGATCCAAATACAATATGTCACCCTCAATATTCTTGATAAGTTCATTTGCATCACTGCAATAGACCTCATTTGTGTTTGAATTTATCGAATAAACCGCAGGTTCAAGGTTAAAAGTTTTTTGTGCTGAAGATTTCAAATGCTTCAAAAAAGCTCCATATACCGATGCAGTATTAGCAAGTTTATCCGCACTCTCCAAAAGGCTTGCCAACAGGAAGAAATATAAGTCCTCTGAAATTTCCCCACAATTCTTCCATTCCTCGATTTTCTTTCTTATAGCATCTATTTTCTTTCCGTTTTCATCAGAAAAATACTGACGTCCACTGCCACTGCCATAGCAATAATTTTTGTAAATGAACCCATCCTCTATCCCTTCTATGCTATTTAATTCCGAAAGCAATTTATCTCCTTCATCAAGTTTGATATGGTTACCTATGTAATTGCGGTTCAGCACATAACTATAATACTCCCAATCATTTGAAATAACCTTACGAACACGCTGTTTGAATGTTCTGCCAACAATTCCTGTACCTGCAAATATGTCGCAAAAAACTTTATTCTGCAAATCTGAACCAACAATAGCATTTATGGTTGATTCAAGAAATGGCATAAGAGAAAACTTTGATCCGATATAATTCATAATCAATAAGGCATATTATTAAAAGTGATTCCATTGTTCAGAATATTATACTCAATATATCTCAATGGCAAATGTCGTCCCTTTGCTGCCAAATTAAAGTTGTGAAATATTTCT
>JAGHVI010000099.1 GCA_018064385.1 Candidatus Minthenecus merdequi | reverse complement strand
GTTCTATTAATTAGGTTGAGACGATTTTGAAGTTTATTTTTAGCAGATTGCTGTGCGGAGGAAGGGAGCAATGCGGGCATTGTGACCGACAGACAAGCAGCAAGATGAAAAAATAAATTCAAAAGCGTCCAATTATGAACCATCCTCTGATATAACATACAAACATAATTAATAGAACCACCCTTTAATAAATTCATTTGCTGAGGCGCAGCATAATTTATTAAAAAATAAATTCAAAAGTGTCCAATTATGAACCATCTATTTGTATAACTTAAAAACATAAATACCAAACCATCTATAATGTTATTTGATATGAAGAAAATAATCATTCTATTAATGTTGATAGCGACAGTGTCGCTGTCTGCTCATGACCTTAAAAAGTGTGCCGTTGTAAGGATTCGTACGAATTATGGTACAATGGATGTTGCGCTTTATAATGAAACACCTTTGCATAGAGATAATTTCTTGAAACTTGTTCGTAGTGGTTATTATCGTGGAGTACAATTCCATCGTGTTATCAAAGAATTTATGATTCAAGCGGGAGACCCTAACTCGAAAGATTCTTCTTTCACTGGCACTCTTGGTGCAGGTGATATAGGGTACAAGATTCCTGCAGAGATTCTTTTCCCTACGTTCTTCCACAAGAAGGGTGCTCTAGCCGCTGCACGTCAGGGTGATAATGTCAATCCTGAAAGACAATCCAGTGGTTGCCAGTTCTATATAACCCAAGGGCGAACGTTCAATTCTCAAGAATTGGATAAAATGCAGATACGTCTTCAAAATATGTACAACGACCCTAAATTCCAATATACAGAGGAGCAGAGGTTGCATTACCAGACCTTTGGCGGTGCTCCTCATCTTGATGGCGGATATACTGTATTTGGTGAGGTTATCAGTGGTTTTGAAGTCATTGATATTATTGCCAGTGTTGAGGTCGGTAGCAATGACCGCCCAATCAAACCTGTTATAATTGAGGATATAACACTTGTCCGTAATTTCAAAAAGTAGTAAAAATGCCATTACTCGAATATAAAAATGTTGACATTTACCATGGTGAAATGATGGTGTTGTCTGATGTGAATTTGTCGGTTGATGCTGGGCAGTTTATTTATCTTTGTGGTAGGGTGGGATCTGGAAAAAGTTCTTTGCTGAAAACGATGTATGCCGACCTTCCTATAAAGAACGGTGAAGCTCGTATTTTTGACTATGATTTGCGAAAAATTAAAAAAAAAGATATCCCTTTGCTGAGAAGAAAAGTCGGCATTGTATTTCAGGACTTTCAACTTCTTTACGACCGCAGTGTTTACGACAATTTGGAATTTGTACTTCGTGCTACTGGTTGGAGAAAAAAACGCCAGATTGAAGACCAAATAAAGTTTGTTCTTGATACAGTTGGTATGTCAAATAAAGGTTACAAGTGGCCGCACCAACTCTCGGGTGGTGAACAACAAAGAATAGTGATTGCACGAGCTTTGCTCAATTCTCCGCAACTGATTCTTGCCGATGAACCAACTGGTAATCTTGACCCTGATACAGGAGGAGAGTTGATGCAACTTCTTCAATCAATCAGCGAGGGAGGTACTGCCGTTTTGATGGCTACCCACAATATGCAGTTTGTAGAACAATTTTCCGGCAAGATGTATATCTGTGACTCCGTTA
>JAGHVI010000136.1 GCA_018064385.1 Candidatus Minthenecus merdequi | reverse complement strand
AAACCGCCCACAACTCTCCACTGAAATCCTGACGCTTTTCATCCGCCTGAATCTCTTCTCTGACCGTCTCGCTTTCGATGGCAGACAACCTGCCTATTTTGCCCAAACCTCCGACCCTCCAGACATTGTTAGCCAGCCATTCCTATGGCTGGTTTGATTTGAAAAATAATTGCAAAAAATTGCTCCATGTCAAAAAAAATCGTACCTTTGCAGACTGATTGACGAGGTCGCCAACAAAAGAAAAATATAACTGTTGTAATGTATGGTGATGGGCTTAAAGCCTTTGATATTCCAGTCTTGGGTAGATTTGCCGAGTCCCTTCAGAACTTTAACCACCAATGAATCGCAAAGAAATTATATAGAATGTTGATTATTATACACTTGGAAATAAAAACATCTTAAAATAAATGGTTCTATAACGAATTGAGTGGGTTTATTCACTCAATTCGATATAGAGCCATATAAATTCTATACAAAACTTTTGGTCAATTCAAAATAATGTAGTAAATTTGCAGCCGCAAACCTGCGCCGGTGGGGTCTCTCATTCGGGGGTGGGGAGCAGACATATTATTTAGGCGTTTATTGACGCTTGTTTCCGTGCTTAAAAATCTGGTAAATTTTTGTTCCATAAGAGACAAGATGTTCAATGGATGCCTGTGGCGTATGTATTTACGGGCACTTTCACAAGTGTGGTTATACATATCGGCGCAGGCTACGTTGTCATTCTTATGGAACGGGTTTACCAGAACCTTTAAGCAAAGAATGACGACAGCGGTCTGCGTTTTTTTGTGTTCATACGCCAACAACAACCCCCTATTCCCTGTGTCGGGCGTGACAAAGTGAAATCAAACAAAGAAAACAATATGAGAAATTCAGTAATGCTTTTTGCGGTGATGGTTATCACTATTTCCGCATGGGGACAGTTCGGAACGAATAACCCCCTTCCAATGGATTCAGATGTAAGGTATGGCAAACTTCCCAATGGATTGACTTATTACGTTTGGCATAGTGAGAAACCTGAGAACAGGTGCGATTTCAAGATTGCCCAGAAAGTTGGCGCTATCCTTGAGGAAGACCACCAGAATGGGTTGGCGCACTTTCTTGAGCACATGTGCTTTAATGGCACAGAGCATTTCCCAGGTAGGAGCATAATCGAGTATTTTGAGAGTATAGGAGTTAGTTTTGGTGGTGGAATAAATGCTTACACATCGCTTGAGGAGACTGTGTATAGACTTTCAGACGTACCTACAATTCGCGAGGGTATTATCGACTCAGCCCTGCTGGTGCTCTACGATTGGTCATGCGCTATATCTTTACTGGACGAAGAGATTGAGAACGAGCGTGGTGTCATACGCGAGGAATGGCGTACTGGCAACGATGCAGGTGAAAGAATGTGGTTCAAGAGCCAGAAGATTCTGATGCCAGGCACACAATATGCAAAGCGTGATGTGATTGGAGATACTGCGGTGATAAACAATTTCTCGCATCAAGCTCTCCGCGATTATTACCATAAATGGTATGGACCAGACTTGCAGGCCATCATAGTTGTGGGCGATATTGATGTAGATACCATGGAGCAGAAAATCAAAAGACTCTTCGCGAAAATCGATCTCCGCGAAGGAATGACTCCACGAACAAAATTCAAGGTAGGCGACAACGAGAAGCCCATTGTTGGTGTGGTTCTCGACAAAGAGGTGACAAGTCAGGTCATTGAAATAGGTTTCAAACGTCCACATCCATCGGATGAGTATCTTCTTTCGTACGCTAGCTATGAAAATGATTACAAAGTGAGCCTTATCAATTCCTGTTTTTCACTCCGTATGGCAGAACTCATTGACGACCCAGAGTGTCCATTTTATTATATCGGTTGTGGGCTTGGCGGTTTTGGAGGCGAAAAAGACGCTTTTATGTTTGGCGTCTTTCCAAAAGAAGGCAAGGAAAAAGAATCATACCGTATCCTCTGTGCTGAGATAGAGAGATTGCGTCGCTACGGCATAACAAAGAACGAATTAGAGACAGCCAAAAAAGAGGATAAAGAGTATTTCGAACACTCATATCAGGACAGACTCAATCGCAAGAATGATTCTAAGTCTAGTTCGTGTGTGCGCCATTTCCTTGACAATGATGCGTCTTATCTCTCTTCGTACGATCTGGACAAAGCGTACTATGATGAATGTTTCGACAAGATAACGGTTGAAGAATTGAATGCCATCTTGGCAGATCTCATTCCTGAAGGTGAGAGAAATACCTTTATTATTGCCAATGGTATGGACAAGAAAGACGAAAACGGTATTGGTTGCGACAAATGCGACATGCCTTCAGAGGAAGAGTTGCTTTCGATTTTCATGAATTCGCGCAAGGGTGAAATCTCGGCTTCTGACTATAATATCACAGAGCGTCCATTGGTTAAAAAAGAGCCAAAACCAGGAAGAATTGTCAGCCGTCACGAGAACGATGCAATAGGCACAACGGAATTGATGCTTTCAAATAATATTAAAGTCATAGTCAAGAAGACAGATAACCAGAAGGATAACATCAGAATGAGTGCGGAATCAGAAGGAGGACGGTCTGGTTATCAAAAAGCAGATTACTTTAATGCGCATTATTCTTGTTCTATAGTTGGTGAAACTGGTGTAGGTGATTTCACCCCTATTCAACTCAGCAAACAACTTACTGGAAAAGTTGCTTCATTGTACACTTACATTGGCGCATACAGCGAAGGTGCTGGGGGAAGTTCGAGTATCAGGGATTTCGAGACTATGCTACAGTTGAACTGGCTTTATTTCACGGCTCCTCGCAAGGATGACAAAAGATTCGAGTCTTGGTTGAAAGACAAAAGAAGCGACCTCGAAGCAGAGATGTCTGACCCCAAGAACAGATATTACAAGCGTATGCGCAATTTCATGTACCAAGATTGTGACCGTTATATCAACCTCGATACAAACAACATCAAACAAATAGACCAGAAGGGGGCTTTGCGTATTTACAAGGAGCGGTTTGCCGATCCTGCTGATTTCACCTTTTACTTTGTCGGAGACATTGACCTTGGAGATTCTGCAATTGTGGCAGCCATTGAGAAATGGCTCGGAGGAATGAAGACAAACAAAAAATATGAAAAATTTACAGATGACCATTATTATGTTGTCAAGGGAGTGAATTATGATTACTTCAAGGAGCCTATGACTACAAAAACAGCAACAAACTCTCTTTACATAACAGGTTGCGGATTTGAATATAATTTGAAGAATATCCTGACAGCAAGGTTGATAGGCAATATTCTCTACACACGCTATCTCGAATCAATCCGTGAAAAAGAAGGCGGCTCATACGGTGTCAGCACCAGTTGCTCATTCAGCACAGAACCTATATACATGCTCGGACTATATGTGAATTTCGATACTGATCCCGACAAGCAGAACCACCTTCTTGACATCGTTTATGACGAGATAGAAAAGATTATCGCTGAAGGTCCGCTCGAAAGCGACTTGAACAAGGAGAAGGAGATTCTCATCAAGAACAACGAAAAGTCGCTCATTAACGACAAAGCATGGATTGACAAGTTGAAGATGTACTACAAATACGGCATCAACTATTTTGATGAATTTGATGGTTTGGTAAATTCGATAACAGGCGAGGAAATCCGCCAAATGCTCAAAAAACTCTATGAACAGCGTAACTATACCGAAGTGGTTATGATGCCAACCAGATAATGTCTTGCTTCTTAATCAAGTCGTAGAAATAATGTCAAATTATTAAAAGTTGTGCCCGACACGAATTCAGGGTATTATATTATGAGGAAAATTTTTGCTATACTATTGTTTGCGGTATGCATTTCGGGTTATGCACAGGAGGTTGTGCCATTTGCCCTGACAAAACAGAATGCTCGTGCCACGTATAGAGTAGTCTATGAAAAAAAAGGATCGAATAAGGTGCTTAGTTATTACAATATTGCAGTCAATTCGGTTACGAAGGGGGACGATGGGACGAAAATGGTTGTGTATAGGACTGACTTCTTGTATGAAGAGAAACAGAAGAGTATACTTCATAAGCGTTATGGTGGTTCCAAGGGCGGATTCTTCAATCAGATTATGCTTGCTGCGGATGGCAGTTATGCTATGGATCAGGATATGGACTTCGGATATGGAGAAGAAATGGCACGCAGTGGCTTTATGTTCAAGATCCCCAACAAATTGACTGTAGGTCAGACTTTGGAAAGCGGTACTGTAAATCAAAAATATGTATCATATCAAGGTGGTGCCAAGGCAGAAATAAAGACAAATCTTGCGTACTACAATGTCAAAGTGGATAGGGAAGAGGATTATGAAACACTGGCAGGCATATTCCATTGTTATGTAATTACGTATAATATCTCTGGTTCTATAATTCTCTCAAATTTCATTCAATCTTTTCCGTACAATATAAACCAGTCAGTAACTATGTGGGTGGCACCCGGTATTGGAGTTGTATGCTATAAAGTTTATTCTATTAGTCCAGAGAGTGATGCAATTTTTATGTATCCTGTTGGTATGTTGACTACAGCGCTATTGGACAAATTTCCATGTAAAAAACAAAAGCTACCACTTGTGCCTGTTTATGTTGAATTGTGTGAACTTGAAGGAATGTAATCAAATAAAATCAGCGATATGAAAACAACAAAAAAACTTCTCGTCGTTTGTACATTTGTACTACTGACTGTTTCGGTAAATTGTCAGACAGTTGTCCGTTCCTTAGATAATGGCAACAACCCAAATATACCGAAAAAAGAAAAAGATGAACAGCAAACAAACAACCAAGACCAAATAAACCCTAACAAATATGTCGTACAAGAGACCAAGACAAATCAGAACAACAACATCAATGACTTATCATTTTTTGGAATAGGTGCTGGATATGTTTATGAATTTGGATCAGGCAAATCAGACGATGGATTAGTCGAAGCAGACCCTGGCAAAGGAATGCATGGTTTCAGGATTCCCATCTATTTTAACTATGTATTCAAGAAAACTCATGTGGGAATTTACGGACTTGCTGGATATGAGTGCAATATACATAATGAGAAATATGTTAAAACGACAGTTCATAGAGTACCTATTTTGTTGCATGCTTCATTAAATTTCGGGAGTTCTAATAATTTCGGGATTTTTTTGCATGGAGGGCCAGGTTTGAATATTCTGGCTGGAGGAAAACAAGAAATAGGGACAGGAAATAAGAAAGAAACAAAATCTGTGGAATCCAAATGCGATTTCACAATGGGTGCTGGTTTGGGGTTTGTTATTAAAAAAGTGATTCTCCATGTCGGGTTCAACGGTTCACTGACAGATGATCATGGCATTCACAATTGTGATGTCGATGCCTCTTTAATATTCACTTTCTAAATGCGTTGATGCGACGTAAATGGTAAAATGACAAAAATTGAGAATCGCTCATAAACGACACAATAAATTTAACTTTTTCTGCGTTTGAATAGTAGGATATAAGACTATTTTTATTTATATGATGAAAAAACTTGCAATGCTTTTCGTGGCAATGACGTTGTCATTTGCCGCTTGGGGAGAGTTCGACATGAACACCCCTGTGCCTATGGACACAAATGTGCGCTATGGCAAACTGCCTAACGGCCTGACCTACTATATCAGGCATAACGAGAAACCCAAGAACCGTTGTGAGTTCCGTATCGCCCAGGATGTGGGTGCGATACTGGAGGAGGATGACCAGAATGGCCTGGCGCATTTCCTGGAGCACATGTGTTTCAACGGCACAGAGCATTTCCCTGATAAAGGCATAATTAACTACTTCGAGAGTATTGGTGTCAGTTTCGGTAATGGTATAAACGCATATACTGATGTTGACGAGACAGTCTATCGCCTTTCGGATGTCCCTACGACACGCGAGGGCATTCTCGATACCGCCCTCTTGGTACTTTATGACTGGTCGTGCGGGGTGCTGCTGCATGATGAGGAGATTGAGAAGGAGCGTGGGGTAATCCGGGAGGAGTGGCGAACGGGCAATACAGCTGCTGAGAGAATGTCGGTCAAGCGTGTGCAGATGAAAATGCCCGGTTCGCAGTACGCCAAGCGCGATGTGATTGGCGATACAGCCGTAATCAATAATTTCAAGCCACAGACGCTGCGTGATTTCTACCGCAAATGGTATGGCCCGGATCTGCAGGCTATAATCGTGGTGGGAGACGTGGATGTTGACAAGATGGAGCAGAAGGTCATCAGACTGTTCTCGGCTGTCAAGCCCCGTGAGGGACTCACGCCACGTACACGTTACGGCGCCTTGGACAACGAAAAGCCTATAACGGGAGTCTATCTTGACCCTGAGGCCCATTTCCAGAACATAAGCATAGGCTTCAAGCACCCTCGTCGCCAAAAGGAGACGAACTCATCGTACGAGGCTCATTTGGAGAGGGCAAAGCGGTCTTTGATAATGGATTGTCTTTCAAACCGTATGAAAGAAAGCTATGGTATGGATATGATGTTTAATATCTTCCCGCTAATGTCGTGCGCTTACACGAATCTGAATGGCGAGACTGATGTCTTCTCCATTACAATGAGGCCGGACAATGGCAAGGAGAGGAGCTCGTACCTCGATATGTGCAAGGAGCTGGAGCGAATCAGAAGGTACGGAATCCTCGAAGAAGAACTGGAACTTGCCAAAAAAACAAAGTTGGCTGGTTTCGAACGTTGGGTTACCACATATAAGAACACTGAGAACACATCTTTCGTGTACGATTGCAAGAACCACTTCATGAATAATGTCAGTATCACCAATGCGGATTTCGAGATGGACTTCTACAAGAATTTCACAAGCAAGGTGACTCTGAAGGAGTTGAACGAAATGATTAAGGGGTTCTTCAATGAAGGAGACAAAAATATGTACATAGTGGCGACGGGCAGGGCAAAACCTGACGGCAATGGGAAAGGATGTGCCGAGTGTGATATGCCTACGGAGGAGGAGTTGCTTGCCACCTATCTTGCGGTGAAGGATTCAGCCATCGAGCCACCAGTTTTCAGAAAGAACGACAAGAAGTTGGTGGAGAAAGAGCCGAAGCCTGGCAAGATAATCTCAAGAAAGCATAACGACGAACTTGACGTGACGGAGATAGTCCTGTCGAACAATGTGAAGGTGATGGTCAAGAAAACGGATTTCGATGCTAACGAAATCGTAGTTGATGCTGGTTCAAAAGGCGGATATTCACTATATACCTCAAAAAAGGATATTCTCAATGCAAGATTCGCAGGCTCAATAGTGAGAAAAAACGGAGTAGGCAATATGTCTCCATTAGAACAGGACAAATTGCTGGCAGGCAACAGTGCCGGCATATCAGGGGCTTTTATCTCTGAACACTATGAGTCTATTGAAGGCTATTCAAACTCAACCGATTTCGAGACGTTGTTGCAGCTGTTTTATCTGCATTTCACCGCACCACGCATAGATGACAAGATTTTCAATGAATACATTGAGCAGGAGAAATCTCATCTTGCCTCTTCGATGAGTGACCCTAAATATGGTTTCTACGAAGGTCTCGATGAATTGGTGTACGGACATTCTGACAAGTATTTCCAGATTGACACAAACACTATCAAACTGGTTGACCAGAAGAGGGCTATCAAGATTTTCAAGGAGCGTTTCGCCAACCCTGCCGACTTCACGTTCTTCATAATAGGGGATATCGACATCGACGATCCTGCCACTATAGGCTACATCGAAAAGTGGATTGGCGGCATGAAAACCTCAAAAAAGTACGATGATTTCGCCAAGGGTGTTGACATTATTGACGGGACGCACTACTATTACAGGAAAAATTCCATGATGACAGAGACGGCTAAGAACTCTCTGATGCTCACGGGTTACGGCTTTGACATGACAATCGCCAATGTGCTGAAGGCGAAACTTCTTGGCAACATCCTCAGCACACGGTATCTTGAGTCAATCCGTGAGAAAGAGGGTGGCACATACGGCGTCAGCGTTTGGAGCAATCTCAACAAGCACAACGTTCCGCATGTCGAGTTGAACATATCGTTTGACACCGACCCTGACAAACAGAACCGCCTTCTCAATATAATCTACGACGAGATTGAGAAGATAATCGCTGAGGGGCCTCTCGAAAGCGACCTTAACAAGGAGAAGGAGATTTTACTCAACGAGTACGAAGAGGACCTTCTCGACAACAGTTCATGGGAGAGTTTCCTGAATGATTATTACAATAACGACATGAATCTCATAAGAGATTATGTCAACGTTCTCAACTCGATAACGGGCGAAGACATACGCCAGATGCTCAAAACCATTTACGAACAACGCAACTGCATCGAGGCGGTTTTGATGCCCGCCCGCTGGTAATAAACAAAAGAACGCCACTGCATTTCTGCAATGGCGTTCTTTTTTATAACCCCTATATATTTATTTCAATCTCTTGAACTGGCAAGTAAAGTGACGCATAAGCGGTGCTTCCCAAGTAATCTCAAGACCACGTTTGATAGAGTCACGGCGGTCAAAGACAT
>JAGHVI010000178.1 GCA_018064385.1 Candidatus Minthenecus merdequi | reverse complement strand
ATTTTTGGTAATACCATACAGTGTAATCAAGGTATTGGCCAGTGACTTCTTGCAATTTTCTCTTTCTCGGAAAATTGCATTCCTGTTGCGGATTTTAGTGGCATACTCACTTGTCACGGAAAACGGTTCTTTGTAGAACTTCATCTCGCACACATTGATGACGCCATCCGTTCTGTCAATCAGCAGGTCTATCTGTCCTCCATCAGCTCCGGCAGACTTTTCATCGGCAGTAGGCACATAACTCCAAGCGTACAAATTACTTCGTATGCCATCTATTCCTAACGCCTTTTTTATCTGGCTTTCATGCCATAAACACACACGTTCAAAAGCCACACCTATCCAGGAATTATATTTGTTCTGTCCCAAAATATGTTGCCAAAACTGTTCGTCTCTGCTGTTGTTTCCCTCCATGAAATGGTAATAGAACAATGTGAACTGATCCATCAACTGGAACATCATCTCTTTGTTCTTATTTCCATACGCCTGATACTTACGTATGAAACCACATTGTTCCAATTCGCATAATGCTCTTTGAAACACTAAGTTGTTACTCAATTTAGTGACTGCCAGCAATTGAGCACGCGTCATTCCAGCCTTAACCGTCGAAAGAGCTTTGACAATACTCATATAATTGTTGGCATTTTTGAAAAGTGATTCGTACAAGGCGTTGAATTCGTCCTTCAACTCTGCATCCTGTTTGAAAAATAGTCTGTCTATCGTTTGGGCAACACTTTCTCCTCTCTGGAAGAAACTCCAGTAGAAAGGCACACCACCCATAACCATGTATGCCTCCACCAACTCTCTGTCGCCAATGCTCAGTTTCTTTTTGTCAGCATATTGCCGACACTCTTTCAAAGTAAACGGTTGTAAATTAATCTGACGGTTCACTCGGTTGTGCAGGCCTCCACGATTTCTAATCACTTTGTTTATTATCCAACTTGTTGCCGAGCCGCAGATTACTAGTACAATGTCTTCACGTTCCGTTGCCCAACCATTCCAGAAATGGTCCAAAGATTCAAGGAAGTTGCTTTTGTGGGTGTCCATCCAAGGCAACTCGTCGATGAAGACAATTTTTTTCCCTTTCGGTTTCTTTTCCAATAGATGCTGCAATAAGCGAAAAGCCTCTGACCAGCTTTTCGGTTCAACGAAATTCCTCAATCCATACTTTCGCAGGGACTCGCAAAACTCGTCCAACTGGTCTTTTATATTTCCTTTTGAAATGCCAGAATGCTGAAATGCAAATTTATTCTTGTATGTCTGACGTATCAGAAATGTCTTTCCTACACGTCTGCGACCATACACGGCAATCAATTGCGATTCATCTGTCTCAAGTACAGACAGTAATATTTGTTGTTCTTTATCTCTGCCAACCAGCATATCTATGAAATTATTACCTGAAAAAATCTGCTTGAAAAAGTGAGATTTTTTCACCTATTTTCGGCTGCAAAGGTACGATATTTTTCTGACGTGACAAAAGGATTTAAGGAAATATTTGTGGCATGGAAAAATTTCTTTCCGAAACGTTTTGCAGGTTCGGGAAAATGTTGTACCTTTGCCGCAGATTTCTTGGAAAAGCGGACACCTTATCCTTAAAATCTTTTGGAAAAGCGGACACTTTGCTCCTAAAACCTTTTGGAAAAGTGGACAATTTATATTTATACTGTTGATAATCAGAAATAATGATAACACGTAGCATTGAATCTCGAATCAAGGAGCATTTTTGCTCCTCGCAGAACGCCCTTTTTCTCACTGGCGCAAGACAGGTGGGCAAGACTTCTGTTGTACATAAATTTGCATCTGAGAATGGATACAAACTCGTAGAATTCAATTTCTTGTTGAA
>JAGHVI010000018.1 GCA_018064385.1 Candidatus Minthenecus merdequi | reverse complement strand
TAACAGCAACAGTAATGGATTTATCCATTTTATCACTGAAAACGACACCTATACGTTCTTTTCTTACATTCTTTTCCATAATACGGATAAATAAATTATTGTTGGTTAAGTTCGCGTTGACGCAACTCTGTACAAAGACGTGCAACAGTTCTGCGAGTTTCCCTAATTAACGAAGAATTGTCAATAGGAGAAATAGCGTGGTTGAGTTTCATGCGAACCAATGCCTCTCTCTCTGAAGCTATACGCTCCTTGATTTCGGCTGTAGTCAGTTCTTTAATTTCTCTTGTTTTCATACCTTATTACACGTTTTGAGTTTCGTCGTAGTCCCTACGAACAACGAATTTAGTAATTATAGGAAGTTTCTGCGAACCAAGACGAAGAGCCTCCTTTGCTACATCGAAAGGTACACCTTCGATTTCAAATAACATACGACCTGGAGTAACAGGAGCTACATAGCCTTCTGGACTACCCTTACCTTTACCCATACGTACATCAGCAGGCTTCTTAGTAATTGGTTTATCAGGGAAAATACGAATCCAAAGTTGACCTTGACGCTGCATATAACGAGTGATAGCGACACGGGCAGCTTCTATCTGACGACCAGTAATCCATTTGGTACCAAGAGACTTGATACCGAATGATCCGAATGCCAATTCAGTTCCACGATGAGCAAAACCTTTGGCACGACCTTTTTGCGGTCTTCTGTATTTGGTTTTTTTAGGTTGTAACATAACTCAAATGAAATTCAAAAGGTTTTACTTCTTTTTATTACGGAAAGGTTTGCGACCACGATCGTTCCCGCCATGGTTTCCTTGCTCTTTCTGAGCAGTGAACTGAGGAGCAAGGTCACATTTGCCATAAACCTCGCCACGGCAAATCCAAACTTTGATACCAATGAGACCAACCTTTGTAAGAGCCTCAGTGTGGCAATAGTCAATGTCCGCACGGAAAGTGTGAAGTGGAGTACGCCCCTCTTTGAACATTTCAGAGCGAGCCATTTCAGCTCCATTGAGACGACCAGATACCTGAACTTTGATACCCTCAGCGCCCATTCTCATTGTTGAAGCGACAGCCATTTTAACAGCACGACGATATGCAATCTTACCCTCAATTTGATGAGCAATGTTGCTACCTACGATTGTTGCGTCAAGGTCTGGACGTTTAACTTCGAAAATGTTAATCTGAATATCTTTATCGGTAACTTTCTTCAACTCCTCTTTAAGCTTGTCAACGTCTTGACCACCTTTACCTATTACAACACCTGGACGTGCTGTGCAAATAGTAATCGTGACAAGTTTGAGGGTTCTTTCAATTACGATTCTCGAGAGGCTGGCTTTTGCAAGACGGGCATTAAGGTATTTACGAATCTTGCTATCTTCAAGGAGAGTATCTCCATAGTTATCGCCACCATACCAGTTTGAGTCCCAACCGCGGATGATTCCTAAACGGTTACTAATTGGGTTTGTTTTCTGTCCCATCTTGGTTAGTCTTGTTTTTCGTTATTATTTACTTTTGAATCTACAAAGAGAGTCACATGATTTGAACGCTTGCGGATTCTGTAACCGCGACCTTGAGGAGCTGTACGAAGTCTCTTCAAAGTTCTTGAAGCGTCAACATAAATCATGCTTACATAGAGGTTTCCATTCTCTGCTTTTTCACCGGTTTTCTGTTCCCAGTTAGCGATAGCAGAGCGGAGTAATTTTTCTACGCGATTTGAAGCCTCTTTAGTGGAATATTTAAGAACACCAAGAGCCTTGTTGACCTCCATGCCTCGAATCATATCAGCGACAAGACGCATCTTGCGAGGAGATGTAGGCACATCGTTCAACTTAGCAAAATATTGTGTTTTACGGGCTTCTTTCAGTGCATTGGCTGCATTACGTTTTCTTACACCCATTTTATTCAATTTTTTTGATTAATGAATAGATTAGCTTAAGGCAACTGATTATTTCTTCTTACCACCGTGACCACGGAAAGTACGAGTTGGAGCAAATTCACCAAACTTGTGACCTACCATATTCTCAGTTACGTAAACAGGAATAAATTTGTTACCATTATGGACTGCGATAGTATGACCTACGAAGTCTGGAGATATCATTGAGGCTCTTGCCCATGTCTTGATAACGGATTTTTTGCCGCTTTCATTCATATCAAGCACTTTCTTCTCCAACTTGAGGTTTATATAAGGTCCTTTTTTCAATGAACGACTCATAATTCAGTTCTTCTTTAATGGTTACTTACTCTTTCTTTCTATTATGTACTGGTTAGTCTGTTTCTTAGGATGACGTGTCTTCTTACCCTTAGCCAACAGACCCTTGCGAGAACGTGGATGACCACCAGACTGACGGCCTTCACCACCACCCATAGGGTGATCTACTGGGTTCATAGCAACGCCACGGACTCTAGGACGACGACCTAACCAACGAGTACGTCCAGCCTTACCAGATTTCTCAAGCGCATGATCAGCATTGCCGACTACTCCGACAGTTGCACGACACGTACCGAGTATTTTACGAGTTTCGCCAGAAGGGAGTTTAACGATAACGTATTTGCCATCGCGAGAAACAATCTGAGCGAATGTACCGGCACTACGAACAAGAGCTGCGCCCTGACCAGGACGGAGTTCGATGTTGTGAACCATGGTACCAAGAGGAATTTTGTCCATTGGAAGAGAGTTGCCAACCTCTGGTGCAACATCGCTTCCTGAAAGAAGTACTTGACCTACCTGCAAGCCATTTGGTGCAAGAATGTAGCTTTTCTCTCCATCAACATAGTAAAGGAGTGCAATACGTGCAGAACGATTAGGATCGTACTCGATTGTCTTTACTGTTGCTGGAATGTTGTCTTTGAAGCAACGTTTGAAATCAATTACTCTGTATTTTCTCTTGTGGCCGCCACCAATGTAGCGCATAGTCATTTTACCAGTATTGTTACGGCCACCTGTTTTGCCGAAACCACCTACAAGAGATTTTTCTGGAGTGCTCGCAGTAATTGTCTCGAACATTCCAATAATTTTATGTCTTTGCCCTGGTGTTGTGGGCTTTAATTTGCGTACAGCCATTTCTACTTTTTATTAGATATTGCTATAGAAGTCTATCGTGTCGCCCTCTTTGAGGGTGATAATAGCCTTCTTATAGGTTGCTGTTAAACCATTAATCATGCCTGCTTTTGTGTAGCGGCTCTTTTTCTTGCCGTGGTAGTTTGATGTGTTGACAGCAATAACTGTAACGCCATACATATCCTCTACAGCTTTTTTGATTTCAATTTTGTTAGCTTCGTGAGCTACTCGAAATGCTACACGGTTGAATTTCTCGCTCATGCGAGTCATTTTTTCCGTTACTATTGGTTTCAATATGATTGCCATAATCTGTTCCTCCGGCATTAAGCATTAAAATGTTTATCAATTCCTGCGAGTGTAGCCTCAGGAAGTATGACAGCATTGCAATTCATAATTGCATAGGTGTTTAATTCCGAGACAGTTATGACATTCGCTTTTTGCAAATTACGAGACGACAAATATACAAATTTATTTGCTTCTGGCAAAATAACGAGGACTTTTTTATCGTTAATTTTGAGATTATTAAGCATTTGTACAAAGTCTTTAGTTTTTGGAGCTTCAAAGTTGATAGAATCAACAACGACAATCTCGTTTTGCAATTGTTTGTAAGCAAAAGCGGATTTACGGGCGAGTTGTTTGAGTTTCTTGTTCAACTTGAACGAGTAATCGCGAGGTTTTGGACCAAATACGCGAGCACCACCGACCAATACAGGAGAGTTAATGTCACCACGACGAGCGCCACCACCACCCTTTTGACGACCGAGTTTCTTGGTAGAACCAGAAATCTCAGAACGTTCTTTTGATTTGTGTGTACCCTGACGCTGGTTTGCGAGATACTGTTTTACATCCAAATAAATAGCGTGATCATTTGGCTCAATACCGAAAATGGACTCATTGAGTGTAACCTTCTTTCCGGTGTCTTCTCCTTTGATGTTTAATACACTGATTTCCATTTTACTTCTCAATTAATACGATTGAACCTTTGCATCCAGGAACACTACCTTTGACGAGGAGCAGATTGTGTTCAGGGATAATCTTAATCACCTGAAGGTTTTGCATAGTGACACGGTCACCACCTGTTTGACCAGCCATACGCATACCTTTGAATACTTTAGAAGGGTACGAAGATGCACCAAGTGAACCTGGAGCACGAAGACGGTCATCCTGACCGTGAGTGCTTTGTCCAACACCACCAAAACCATGGCGTTTTACTACACCTTGGAAACCTTTTCCTTTCGATGTACCTACAACATCTACCCAATCGCCCTCCTGGAAGAAGTCAACAGAGATAGTTTGACCGAGCTGATACTCGTCAGAGAATCCTTTGAATTCTACTAGTTTGCGTTTAGGAGTAGTCCCAGATACAGCGAAGTGTCCCTTCTCTGCCTTGTTTGTGTGCTTTTCAGATTTGTCTTGGAAGCCAAGCTGGAGGGCTGAATAGCCATCCTTTTCCAAGGTTTTAACCTGAGTAACAACGCAAGGACCTACTTCAATTACTGTGCAAGGAAGGGCACG
>JAGHVI010000076.1 GCA_018064385.1 Candidatus Minthenecus merdequi | reverse complement strand
CAAAATTACTGCAAACCGAAAGCAAAGAGCTTGCTCATTTGCTGAGGTGCAGCGTAATTTATCAAAAAGAAACTTCAAAAACACCAAAAAGTTTATTTGTTACTTGTCTTTATATTTCTATCTTAATGGTGAATTTTTAGAACTCACCAAAAGTCTTTTGCTATATCTGTACGATAAAAAAGATGGTCGCAGTAGATTGAAGGAAGTATATCGTTATAAACAGCCTGACGCGCTTCAGACAAAGTGGGGGCAAGAGCTTCTCCCATCAGCACTCGACCTCCGTTGGTGAGCAAGTCTAGTCCTTTCTTTCGTGTCCCCATATGGTATATGATATGGTTTGACTTGAGACGAGGCAATACTATGCTGAAGCCTTTATTATAACTCTTAGGATAACCATCCGACGCAAGAACTACTCCCACACAAGCTTCGGGCGAGACCTGCAATTCGTTAGAGGTAAGTTTATGCGATGCTACTTCATACATAACTGAGAATAGGTCAGAGTTAATACGTGGCAAAACAACCTCTGTCTCAGGGTCTCCGAAACGCGCATTAAACTCTATGACCTTCACACCATCAGCTGTAAGCATCAATCCACCATACAACAATCCCGAAAACGGACACCCCTCCGCTACCATAGCATCAGCCATTCGTTGCATTATGTTTGTGAAACTCCACTCTACTTCTTTGTCTGGAATAAGTGGCACTGGCGAAAATGCTCCCATACCACCTGTATTTGGTCCATGATCATTGTCGTACGCCCGTTTATGATCTTTGGCTATCGGTAATGGCAAAACGTTATGCCCATCTACCATACACATAAACGAAAATTCTGTCCCACGAAGACATTCTTCAATCACCACACTCCCCTCTCCAAACTCAGCATCAAGCAACATATCTTTCAGTGCTGCCTCGGCTTCAGCAATCGGCTCGGCAACCACAACTCCCTTGCCTGCAGCCAATCCATCATATTTCAGCACGATAGGCGCACCCTGTTTATGAAGATATTTCAAAGCTTCGTCATAGTCAGCAAAAGTTCGGTAAGCAGCTGTAGGTATGCCATATTTCACCATAACAGCCTTTGCCCAATCCTTCGAACTTTCGACACGAGCTGCGGCTTTGTCAGGTCCGAAAATCTTCAGCCCATGAGCCTCAAAGGCATCTACAATACCAAGTGCAAGCGACGCTTCCGGACCAACAATTGTCAAATCTATTTTATGTTCGTACGCAAAAGTGACTAACTCATCAATGTTTGTATCTTTGATGTCAAGACATTCAGCCAGTTCCGAAATACCTGCATTGCCTGGAGCTGCATATATCTTATCTACTTTCGGCGACTTTGAAATGGAATGAACTATAGCATGCTCACGTCCACCACCTCCGATAACTAATACTTTCATATTTTAATGTTTAAAGTGTCTCTTACCTGAGAATAGCATCGCAATGCCAAGCTCGTTACATTTGACGATGGAGTCGTTGTCGCGTACTGAACCGCCAGGTTGTACTATTGCTGTCACTCCATACTTATGGGCAAGCGTGACACAATCGTCAAATGGGAAAAAGGCATCCGAAGCAAGCACAAGGTCTGCTGTATGACCTGCTTGAGCTGCCTGTTTTAATGCAATTTCGGCAGACCCGACACGGTTCATCTGCCCTGCACCTACCCCAAGCGTAACACCATTACGTACAACAACAATTGCATTTGACTTGACGTGTTTTACTATCTTGAGTCCAAACTGAAGGTCGGTCATCTGGTCTGACGTTGGGTGTTTCTCTGTCACTGTCATACTGTCGTCCAACTCCGCCATTGCAAGGTCTTCGTCCTCGGCCAACAGACCTCCTGCCACTGTTTTATACTGCATCTCGGGAGTAGCGGATGCCGAATCCATTGTGACCTCAATCAGTCGTATGTTTTTCTTGGTTGACAAGAGGTCAAATGCCTCTTGCGTGAAATGTGGAGCCATAATAATCTCAAGAAAAACAGGCTTCATCATCTCTGCTACCTCAAGAGTTATTTCCTGATTCGTAGCAACTATACCACCAAAAATACTGACTCTGTCAGCATTGTATGCCTTTGTCCACACCTCAACAACATCCTTACCTATAGCTGCTCCACAAGGATTCATATGTTTCAGTCCTACGCAAAAAGGAGTACCATGAAATTCGCGCACAATACTGAGCGCTGCATCAGCATCCTGAATGTTGTTATACGAAAGTTCTTTGCCATGCAACTGACGTGCGTATGCCAACGAGTAGTTCGGATTCGCATTCTCCTGACGATAGAATTTTGCATTCTGATGAGGGTTCTCACCGTAGCGCAGCGGTTGAAGTATGTCGTACTCAAGGAAAAGTTTCTCGTCCAATCCTGCCTGACCACGCATATATGTTGCGATGCACATATCATACTCGGCAGTATGCGTATATGCTTTGGCTGAAAGTTTCAGACGTGTGCTCTCGGTTGTATTACCGTTAGACTTTATCTCATCAATAATCATATCGTAGTCGTCAGGGTCGCAAACGACTGTTACCGAGGCACAGTTCTTGGCAGCAGAACGCAGCATCGAAGGACCACCAATGTCTATATTCTCGATGGCCTCAGCAAACCCCACGTTGGGTTTTGCTATAGTCTGTCGGAAAGGATAAAGATTGACACAGACCATATCAATGAATTCTATGTTGTTCTCTTTCAATGCCTGAAGATGCGAAGGCATATCACGACGAGCGAGAAGACCTCCGTGAACTTTGGGATGAAGTGTTTTCACACGACCATCACAGATTTCCGGGAAACCTGTTACGTCTGAAATGTTGATAACTTCTATGCCGCTGTCACGGAGAAGTTTCATCGTGCCACCAGTGGCGATGATTTCCCAACCAAGGGATTTGAGTGACTGTACAAAAGGAATAAGTCCCCGTTTGTCAGAGACGCTGACTAATGCTCTCATATATGTTTATTGTATTGATTTTATGAATTTGGTGACAGCTTCTGGATAAAGAATGTGCTCGATTTCGTGTATCCGCGCTTCAACCTCATCCCGGTCGTTGCCGTTGTACTCGAAGGCTCGCTGTGCAAGTATTGTCCCTCCATCAATTGTAAGGTCAATCAGATGGACTGTCACACCAAAGACCTTGACTCCGAAGTTGAAAGCATCGTCAATGGCATGAGCACCCTTGAACGATGGCAATAAAGCTGGATGAATGTTTAGAATCCTGCCTGCGTATGCATCGTAGAGAGTGTCTCCGATGATGCGCATATATCCCGCAAGACAGATAAAATCGACTTTCAAGTTTCGGAGTCGGTTGAGTATTGCAGTCTCGTATGCCGCTTTGCTGTCGAACGAACGAGGCGAAATTACAAGTGTTTCAACGCCAAGGCGGTTTGCTCGCTCGATGACTTTTGCCCCAGGTTTGTCACATACCATCAGAACTATTTCGAGCCCTGAGATATGGGCGTTTACCAATGCCTCGAAGTTGGTGCCCGACCCCGAAGCAAATATTGCCGCTCTCATATAATGTTAACCCCAGGTTTGTCGGTTACGCAACCAATGACAGAGACTCGTTCGCCGTGTTTAGTAAGGATTTCAATTGCACGTTCAGCCTCTTTTGCATCAAGCGCAATGACCATACCGATACCCATATTGAATATGTTGAACATTTCACGATGAGGTATTTTTCCATTTTTCTCAAGAAAACGAAAGACAGGAAGAATCTCCCACGAACCCTCCTTGACCTCAATACCCTGCCCTTCTCGAAGTATGCGAGGAATGTTCTCGTCAAAGCCGCCTCCGGTAATATGAGCTACGCCATGAACATCGCAGTTACGGATAACGTCAAGCACCTGCTTCACATAAATCTTGGTTGGAGTGAGAAGAACCTCGCCGACCTTTCGCCCATCACCAAAGTCTGAATTGAGGTCTATTTTGGCATCACGCAACACTTTGCGCACAAGGCTGAACCCATTGGAATGAACCCCCGACGAAGCAATACCTACCAGTACGTCACCGACTTTTACCTTTGAACAATCAATCAGTTTAGATTTCTCTACAACACCACAAGTGAAACCTGCAATGTCATACTCCCCATCTCCATACATACCTGGCATTTCGGCAGTTTCACCACCTATGAGAGCACAACCCGACTGACGACAACCCTCTGCCACACCAGCTACGATAGCCTCAATCTTGGCAGGTTCGTTTGAACCCACTGCCACATAGTCCAAGAAGAAGAGAGGTTCAGCACCTTGAGCAAGTACATCGTTCACGCACATAGCCACGGCATCAATACCAATGGTATCATGCTTGTCCATAGCAAAGGCAAGTTTCAGTTTTGTGCCTACTCCGTCTGTACCACTGACCAAAACCGGTTCTTTGATGTTGAGAGACGCAAGGTCAAACATTCCCCCGAATGCACCAATATTACCCATCATCCCCTGACGTGCAGTTGATGCAACATGTTTCTTGATTCGGCGTACAACCTCATAACCAGCTTCGAGATTCACACCTGCTTTTTCGTACGATTCAGCCATATATTTTCTATATTTTATTTTCAATTATTTTATTCATAATTAAAACTCACCTTAACACTTTCTATGTGACTCGTTGTCATAAAGAGAAGTTGGATAATTGCCCGAGAAACATGCCGTGCACAGTTCACACCGGTTGCCACTCTCATAAAGTCCTTTGTGCGAAAGAAATTTAAGCGAGTCTGCTCCTATCTTCTTCGAAAGTTCCTCAACTGAGAGTTGCGAAGAGATAAGTTCCTCGTATGTTGCGGTATCTACTCCATAATAGCATGGGTGTGCATAAGGAGGCGAAGCAATCCGTACATGCACCTCAACAGCTCCCGCCTCGCGGAGCAATTTGACAATACGACGTGATGTTGTTCCACGGACAATCGAATCGTCAATCATCACCACCCTCTTACCTTTGACTATGGTACGAACAGCTGAGAGTTTCATACGTACGCCTTTCTCACGAAGTTCCTGAGTCGGTTGAATAAAAGTTCGTCCGATATATTTGTTCTTGATTAACCCCATCTCGTATGGAATGCCGGACTCTTCGCTGTAACCCATTGCTGCCGAAAGACTGGAATCAGGAACACCAATGACGATATCAGCATCAACTGGCGATTCTCGATACAGAATACGTCCTGACTGTTTACGATAGGCATGAACATTGATATTCTCAATATCGCTATCCGGACGTGCAAAATAGACATACTCCATTGCACACATATAATGATGGTTGAATGCAGAATACTTATATGAATGTAAACCTTGTGCATCAATGACAAGCACCTCGCCTGGTTCTATATCGCGAATGAATTCTGCACCTATTGTTTCAAGCGCACAAGTTTCGGAACTTACAACATATCCACCATTCAATCTCCCAAGGGACAAAGGGCGCATTCCATATTTGTCGCGCATCACATAGAGCGCATCTGGAGTAAGAACAAGAAACGCAAACGCACCCTCAATCATATTAAGAGCCGAACGTATAGGACCAAGCAGCGGATGAAGAGGGTCATCATAAAAATTATCACCTCGCATTCGCGATGATTTGACCAAATGTGCGAGAAGTTCAGTATCCGAAGTTGATTGAAAAATCGAGCCACGCTCCTCAAGATAGTATTTTATCTCGTTGGAATTAACCAAATTACCATTATGACACAAAGCAAAATTACCTTTGTGATGATGGAACAGAAATGGTTGCACATTGTCCAATCCCCCACCACCAGCTGTAGCATAACGCACATGAGCAATGGCTGAGTTACCAGAGAGCGACGAGAGGTTCTTGGCATTGAACACCTCTGTCACAAGTCCTTCCCCTTTGACGCGCGAAAACTGCCCTTTTTCATCTACGCAGACTATACCGGCTGCTTCCTGTCCACGATGTTGGAGTGAATGAAGTCCGTAGTATGACAGTGTCGCAGCATTCTCAACACCAAAAACACCAAACACACCACACTCTTCATAAATTTCTTGCAAATCGTTTGTCATATTTTCTATAAAATATTTTCACGCACGTTTTTCTCAATACGCAAAAGTATCCCTGCCTCATCCAACGAAGCTGTCCTGTCGAACTTTTCGCCTGTAATCGACTCGTAAAGTTCGCAATATCGAGCTGTTATACCATCTACCACCTCGTCTGTCATAGGAGGAACTTGCTGCCCTTCTTTACCCTGAAATCCATTATTCATAAGCCATTCGCGAACAAATTCCTTTGACAATTGACGTTGTGGTTCTCCCTTGGCAAATTTCTCTTCGTACCCCTCACTGTAAAAATAACGTGACGAGTCAGGAGTGTGAACCTCGTCCATCAGATAGACCTCGCCATTGTATTCTCCAAACTCGTACTTTGTGTCAACCAGTATGAGACCACGTTTAGCTGCAATCTCACTACCTCGCTCGAAAAGTGCAAGAGCATATTTCTCAAGCAACTCATATTCTCGCTGTGGCACTAATCCTTTGGCAAGAATGTCTTCGCGTGATATGTCCTCGTCGTGATCTCCTATCTCTGCCTTCGTTGTTGGGGTGATAATCGGTTTCGGAAAACGTTCATTCTCGCGCATACCCTCAGGAAGACGAACACCGCATATCTCACGCACACCATTTTTGTAAGCACGCCACGCACTGCCGCACAGATACCCACGAACTATCATTTCCACAGGGTAACCTTTGCAAGCAAGACCTATTGTCACCATAGGGTCAGGAGACGAAAGTTTCCAATTAGGACAAATGTCTCGTGTCTCGTCCAGAAATTTTGAGGCTATTTGGTTGAGTATCTGCCCCTTGAAAGGAATACCTTTAGGAAGAATTACATCAAATGCCGAAATACGGTCAGTAACAACCATTGCTATACGGTCGTTGCCGAGAAAATAGACATCACGAACTTTTCCGTTATATACTTTTGTCTGACCGGGAAAAGCAAAGGAGGTCTTTGTTATTGCTTTCATATAGTGTGTTGTTATTTATTCTTCATTCGACGGAGCACCTCTTCGTAGGATTCTCCAACTTTACCAAGGTCGTAACGAAAACGGTCACGGTCCAATGACTCGCGGGTTTCAGTGTCCCAAAGACGACACGAGTCAGGACTCAACTCATCGCACATCAGCAGTGTTCCATCCGAAGCACGACCAAATTCAACCTTGAAATCCACCAAACGAATACCTATCGAAAGAAAATATGACACCAGTATTCGATTGATATCACCCAATTTCTGCTCTATTTCTGCCAACTCCTCGGCAGTGGATATTCCCAATGCTATAGCATAATGTGTATTGATGAATGGGTCATCAAGTTTATCATTCTTGTAACAGCACTCCAAAATAGGCTTTTTCAGCGGCGTACCTGTTGGTATATCCAAACGGGCTGTCATATCTCCAGCAGCAAAATTACGAACGATAAACTCAAGTCGAATCGGCGTAACTCGTCGGCAAAGATGACTTCGTTCATCTACTACTCTTATAAAGTGTGTAGGCACCCCATTCTTCTCTAACAGTTCGTAAAGTATAGCAGAGATAGATGTTATAGTGACTCCCTTGCCTGGTATGGTGGCACGTTTGATACCATTGTAGGCTGTCTCGTTGTCTTTGTGAAGCACGATGACCTCGTCAGGATTGTCTGTACTCTGCACCTGACGCGATTTACCTTCGGTTATGAT
>JAGHVI010000179.1 GCA_018064385.1 Candidatus Minthenecus merdequi | reverse complement strand
AAACCTTGTTCCTGACAGACAAGCATCGTGCTATCAAGCCGCTGTTCGAGTCATACGAGCCAGAAATGTGAATTTGGGTGACGCATTGACGAAGTCAGGAGTGCACCCGACCTTCTGTTTTTAAACAAATTTTGAACACCCTACCATATAGACCAAAAAAAGACAACTCCACATTTGTGGAGTTGTCTTTTTATTCTGAAAACGAATTATTCAGCGTGACCTGCCGAACCAAGAACATTACGAACTTTGTGCATATAGAGTTGCTTCAGTTCTTCGCGAGCTGGACCAAGATATTGACGTGGGTCAAACTTATCAGGACAATCATTCATAAATTTACGAATAGCAGCTGTCATTGCCAAACGACCGTCTGAGTCAATGTTTATCTTGCATACTGCTGATTTAGATGCCTCGCGGAGTTGATCCTCAGGAATACCTACCGAATCCTTCAATGCGCCGCCATTTGCGTTGATTGTCTCAACGTATTGTTGAGGTACTGAAGAAGAACCATGGAGAACGATAGGGAATCCTGGGAGTTTCTTCTCTATTTCATGAAGAATGTCGAAACGCAGTGGTGGTGGTACAAGGTGTCCGTTAGCATCGCGAGTACATTGTGCTGGTGTGAATTTGAAAGCACCATGTGATGTACCGATTGAAATAGCAAGCGAGTCAACGCCTGTGCGATTTACGAACTCAATGACATCTTCTGGACGTGTATAGTTCGATTTTTCTGCGCAAACATCATCTTCAATACCTGCAAGCACGCCAAGTTCGCCTTCGACAACAACATCATACTGATGAGCATATTCTACAACGCGTTTTGTTAACTCAATATTCTCCTCGAATGATTTGCTTGAACCATCAATCATAACAGATGAGAAACCCATGTCAACGCAGCTCTTGCAGAGCTCGTATGTATCACCATGGTCGAGGTGAAGACAAATTTGAGGACGTTCCCAACCCAGCTCTTTTGCATATTCTACAGCTCCCTGAGCCATATAGCGTAGGAGAGTTTGGTTCGCATATTTGCGTGCACCGCTTGATACCTGAAGAATTACTGGGGATTTTGTTTCAGCGCATGCTGATACGATTGCCTGCATCTGCTCCATATTGTTGAAGTTAAAAGCAGGAATGGAATAACCGCCTGCAACTGCTCCCTTGAACATTTCGCGAGTGTTGACAAGACCTAATTCTTTGTAACTTACCATAATAATATATTTTTATATTTCTACTATCAATTTTGCAAAGGTACGTATTTTTTTACAAATAAACAAGTATTTCTGAATTTTATTTTCTTAAGTCGAAAACGTAAGCAAATGACAACTTAAATTGACCACTTGTCATATATGGAGCATCGTAACTCGAATATCCCCCTAATGTGTATTTGTAGCCGTTGTTGTCATTGTTTACCGAATGTTGGTATGAAATGCGACCTTGATAATTTTTCCACTTCAAGGCAAAACCAAGTTCAAGAGCAAACTCACAACGATACATACGTCCATCTTTTTTGTCGAACATTTTATCTTTCAACTCTGTAACTGGTTTTTTTAATTCGGTATCTTCCCATGCCCAATCATGACCATGCAAACCGCAGGTGAAAACAGGACCTGCGAACAAGTTCAGCACAAAACCCTTTTTCAAAGGGAAGTTGACATAAAAATGGAAAGGCACATCAAGATACCCTGTTTGGCGGTGAAATTTACTATCGACTACACCTTGTGAAGGATAACCAACCTTCCAGTACATATTCCTCAACTGGTATGTGATTTGAGCATCAAATCCCCAGCGATTTGTGACATCCATCTCGAAATGTGCTCCGACATGCAGTCCTGCTCCCACCGATGGGGTAATATATGCATCGCTTTCGGTGATTTCTATCAATCCATAATCCATTGATGGACCTGCGACCAAACCCAGTTTCTGCGCTGATGCAGAGAATGCTAAAAGAGTAAGGCAAACTATTATTATGTTACGTTTCATTAGTATTAGAATTCGACTTTAGGAGCTTGTTTTGCAACTTCGTCTGCTTCAAACTTATTCATTTGAGCGAAATCGAACATGGATGCAACGATGTTGCCAGGAAATTGGCGTATCTTTGTATTATAAACCTGTACGGTCTCGTTGTATTCGCGTCGTGACACCTGAATGCGGTTCTCTGTTCCTTCCAGTTGTTCCTGAAGTTCCAAGAAGTTTGTGTTTGCTTTCAAGTCTGGATAATTCTCCGATATTGCCATAAGTCGTCCGAGAGCAGACCCCAGTTCGCCTTGTGCCTTCTGGTATTCTGCCAATTGTTCAGGTGTGCAGTTCGAAGGGTCAATGGTGATTGATGTAGCCTTTGCCCGTGCTGCGATTACACCTTCCAATGTCTCGCTTTCGTGCGTTGCATAGCCTTTGACTGTTGCCACAAGGTTCGGTATAAGGTCAGAACGACGCTGATACTGGCTCTCTACGTTTGACCATTTGGTTGTAACCTCTTCTTGCAAGGCTACCATTGTGTTGTAAGATTTTGCCAGCCATAAACCTATAATGGCGATGAGACCAATAACAACGATTAAAAAGAGTGTTTGCTTTTTCATATTCTTTATGTATATAATAGTTATTCAGAATCTTCCTCCAGCACCTCCGCCGCCTGAGAATCCTCCGCCAAATCCTCCGCCCGAGAATCCTCCACCTCCATGTCCATTGCCACCTCCTATTACTATTGGTACAGGTGGTATCTTGAACGTGATGCAGTGAGTGCATCCACAAGCAGCGCACTTGTAAATCCTTTCTCCTCGTCCGGGTGTGAGAGGAGTTGGTGGAACGACTATTTTCTCTGACACTTTCTTGTATGTATGCCCACCGCATTGTGGACACCTTTTGTATAGAGTCGAGGCATATTCCTGGTATTCTAAAACAGATTTTGAGCCGCAATTAGGGCACAGCCAAACGTCGTAATCCCTCGTATGTACTCTTTCCTCTGCCTGTTGTGTCTGGTTCAGATAAACATCCTCTTCTTCCTCGCTCAGCACTTTCATACTGCTTCCGCACTTAGGACATTTCATAGGCATATAGCGCAACGACCTGCGGCATTTTCGCACATACATAAATAAAAACAGTATTGGTATAGGGAATACAAAGGCAGTGATTGTAGTAAATGCCGAAATGCCGCTTAATTTTGAATATTTTACGTTGTTCGTTCCTTTCAGAGTTTGCCACTCTACATAGAAGAAAACAGCGATGACAATCATCACAATAAATGCAATAATGAGGTATATTGCCAGGACATCAAACCAATAAGTGCTTTTATCAACCTCCTGCATAACCAATTCTTCGCGTGCCTCGTCCGATGTAACTCTTTCTATAATCATATCAAGCCCCTTATCGAAAGCCATATATGTCTCGTCTTTTTTCATCAAAGGGAAAACATCTTCTTCCAGCATTCGTTTCAGAAATCCGTCTGGTAGCAAACCCTCGATACCTACACCTGTTTCTATTTTCATTGCCCTCAACGATGTGACGTACAACCACAGCACACCGCTATTGTTTCTCTTGTCGCCTATGTGCCATAGATTGAACAATTCGTAAGCGAACTCATATTCATCATCGCCTTCAATCTCGTCAACTACAACTATGGCAAACTCAACACCTACATCTTTACGTAGTGCTGCACACTTTTGGTCAAGAGCACTCAGCTCCTTGGGTGTGAAAACACCGCTCATGTCGCTGACAAAGCAGTTTTTGTCCTCTACCTGTATGTTACGCACATCAGCTGGCTCGAGCGGTGCTCCGAAAGCCGTCAATGCGCATATAAACATTATGGTTATGTTAATAATTCGTGACATCAAGCAAATCTATATCAAAAATTAGTACACTATATGGTGGCACACTGAAGTTGCCGTTGGTCAGTCCTTCTGTCGTTCCGTCAGCTCCATAACCTTCCGAATATGGTACATATACCTTCCAGTGAGAACCTTGACGCATTGAACAAATAGCTTCCTGCAATCCTGCAATAAGATCCGAAACATAGTAGGCAGAAGTCCCTCGTATCAAGAAATTAGTTCCATCCACCAAGTATCCTTCCAAAGTGAGGTTTACCAAACTTGAAGTACCGCGCACTGGGTCTTTTGTACGTTTTGGATATGCACCATAACCGTCGTGATACACCTCTGCCAGTACTCCTGTCGGAAATACTACAGTCCTTACAATGTCAGTATCGTTGCCAAACTCTTTTTTTGCATAGTTGTCATACCATGCGTCATTATAGTCCTGCCAAGTTACAAAATGTTTTGTGCAACCTCCAGATACCAGCAAAATTGCAATTAAAATTATATAATGAATTCTTTTCATAATCAAGGGTGTTCTGATGTTATGAAATTGATAACTAGCGAGATGAACAATATGGTTGCTGCGCATAATGCCATCTCAATAAGCATAAATGATATGCGTCGTTCATCTGAAATTTCAAGGTATTCTCCTGCCATTTGCCACAACATATAAAAAGAATAGACATAAAGGCATGACATTAATTTCGCCCCTGGCAGTATGGTGCACAAAAATGTCACGACAAAGTACAACAACATCAGTTGAAGTGTGACAACCTGTGCTTTTTCTTCTATCCCTTCGTTTATTTCAAACTTGACGAATATTTTGCGTGACAGCATGTTTACAACATAATATATCATTATAGGAGACGTTGCTGATGTCATCATATTATAAACAGCCGAGTCTAAACCGCACTCGCTGTTCCAGAGTAATGAGGAAAAAAATGATGCTACCCCCAAAGTGACGGAGATTGGAGCAATGAATTGCGACCATGCCTGACATTTACCGAAGTTCTCCTTCAGTGACTCTGCGCTCATTGAACCTGCAGGGTTTATCAGATGTTTCTTAGATAGTTTGAACAGATTCCCGCAGTTATATATCAAGTTACTGTGCATAGCGTCTCTTGTATAGCATTATGAAAATGAAACCTATTATTGCCAATATAGCTACTGGAAGCAACACGTTCAATGTTGCTGTCGAAGTGTACCCTTGTTCCACAGACACTCGATTGAGCATTCTTATTGGCATTTGGCGACGGCGCAGTTGCATAATACCCTCGTCGTCGGTAAGATAGAGTAATGCATTGACAATGAAGTCTCTGTTGCCGTGTTGACGTTGTGTGACACGGTCAAAACCTACAGGCAGATACATCATTCCCTGTTGTGTACGCTGTATGTCGTTCTTCAATATATCACCATCTGCTACCACAATCATCCGCGTAAATTCTGAAGTCTCTTTTACGTCTGCGGTTATTCCTTTAGGTGGCATTCTATGTGAATATATTGATGTGAACTTTCCCTCCATAGCAATGCCTATCGGTACGAACGAGTGGATAAAGTAATCCTGTGGTTCAACCTTCATAGCCTTCATTATGTCAATTTCGGCTGGTGCACCTGTTACGTGTGACGCATTGCTTGTCACCATCAGTACCTCTTTCTTGATACCTGCAGTATCACCGACCATTTCAATGCCTGATGCGTAGTCAACCTTTACGTCAGTCAGTGTTTTTGTGATAGGGTGGAGTGGAGATAGTTGCAACAGTGGCGAAAAAGTCCAAGGTATTGGCTCGAAGCGTGGTTTTTCACCGTGACCTGCCATATTAACAGGCATATATGTGCACTGCATATCTTCAACCAATGTAGAGGTTATTCTTGCACCATATCTGAACAGTTGGTCGTTCAAATTCACATCGTTTGCCAACAATGGTGTCATTCCACCCGTTGAAAGCAAAGAGTCCGAAAGCACAACGCCATCAATCAGCCAAAGAACTCTACCCCCTCGCATTATGTATTGGTCTATTATGAATTTGTCTGTTTCGGAATATGGTTTCTTTGGTTTAGCGATGATTATAGCTGAATATGGATTCAAAATTGTAGGGTCGGTGCCTATCACGCCTCTATCTACCTGAAAATAACGGCTTAGGGCATCGCTTATGTCGAAAGTCATAGGTTCAGGCAATTCATCGTGTCCCTCAATAAAGGCTATTTTCTTCAATGTTGCGTGGTTCAGTACTCTGACGGCATCTATTATCTGAAATTCCACATCTCCGACTGCCGTATTGACTGACATTTCACCTGTTGACGATGCCCCTGGGTTCATCAGGCAGATGACCATTGTGTCTCTCTGCGAACAAAGTTCTGCCCAAGGAAAAATCACCGACTCTGTCACCTGTCCCGACCTTGAGCGGTCACTCACCGAAAGACCGTGAATTCCTCGTGCCTCAAGTTCTCTGTAATTTGCCATTCTCTCCTCCTCGTCTGTTGCTTCGGAAGGGTCAATCTCCTCAATTTCTATCCTTTCTGCAGCAACCATATTCATCTCTGTCACAAGGTCTGTCACCTCGCTTTTCAGTCTTGCCATATTAGCATCAAGATTTCCCGTCAGGTACAATTTCAGTGTCAGAGGTTCTTTCATTGCCATCAATTGTTTCTCTGCGGCATCTGATATGCTATACCTTTTCTCCTCCGTCAGGTCTATGCGGAAGAAAGCTACCCTTGTGGCAGCAAGCCAAATTGCCACCAACACTATGACTGTAATAATAAAGTTGTTTTTCATCGTTTAGTAAACCTGCGAGGGAATGAGATGTTTATTTCTTTAGCCAATTGCATTGGAGTTTTTTCCTTTCCATCTTTTATTTCTGGGTATGATATGCGGTTGTGGTATATATTCAGAATCTCTTCCTTGAACGAGTTTTTAGCAATTTGAACATCACGGAACGAGATAGGAGCATCACTGAACTGACCATCCATTATCTGCGAGTTAACTATGTTTTCTACCAGTTTATCGATGGTCTCTTCGTTATATTCTTTCAGCGAACGTGAAGCTGCCTCAATCGAGTCAGCCATCATTAATATAATCGTCTCTTTTGTTCTAGGTTTTGGTCCTTTGTATGTGAATTTGCCAATAGGCGGCTCCTCGTTAGGGTGTTCATTTATCCACTGATTGTAAAAAAATCTGGTCTTGGAAGTTCCGTGGTGTGTCAGAATGAACTCGATGATTGGGAATGGCAGATTGTGTTTCTTTGCTATCTTCACACCATCTTCCACATGCCTTATTATAACGTCAGACGACTCAATAAGAGACAATTCTGCTAATGGGTTTATCCCTCCCGAACGGTTTTCGGTAAAAACCATTGGGTTGTTCATCTTTCCAATGTCGTGGTACATTGCGCCTGCTCGAACCAGCAGTGGGTTGGCACCGACCTTCGATGCAACGTGCGTCGCCAGATTGCTGACTTGCAGTACATGTTGGAATGTCCCTGGGCATTTGTTTGCGAACTGTGTTATGAGTGGATTGTTCACATTTGCCAACTCAACCAAAGATACATCGCTGATAAAGCCAAATGTCTTTTCAATCAGGTAGATTACACCATACGTAAGCAACAGACATATAGCGTTAATCAGGAATGTTCCTGTGGTGTACCAATCTATTTCGTTCAGTTTTAAGCCAACTGACAACCTCAGACATATATACATTACCATGTACATAATAAACACCAACAGCGCAGCTCTCATCAATTGCTTGCGGTTGTTTATATCCTTCAGACTCAGCACTGAAACCATACCTGCTATTAGCTCTAATATCAAGAACTCGGATGGATTGTTGACAAACAGTGACGCTGCCAGAATCGTTACGATATGAACATAAAGTGCTGTTCTCGAATCGAAAAATACGCGCACTACTAATGGCAACATTGCCATTGGCACTATATACTCCTTATATCCCAAATGAACAACTACAAACGAAAACAGACCTATCATCATCACGCTTGACAGCATCAAGAACAATGTCTCGCGTGCGCTCTTGAATATCTTGATACGGAACAGCACTAAATAACCCCACAGCAGACCATAAAACAATGTCAACAACAAAATGTCTGCGAATATTGTCCATAAAGTTGTCTTGTTGTCCAATTTCTCCTCTGCACTCATTTTCTTCAGTGAATAAAGTATCTGAGCTTTCTTGTCTGTGACAATCTCTCCTTTATCGATGATTTTCTCTCCTTTGACAACCATACCTGATGTTGGCAAAACTGTCGATAACAACTCCTTTCTTGCTATTTCCGTCTTTGCTTTATCTATTGTCAGGTTTATTGAGATGAACCGCGAAATTCTGAGTTCTTTGATTGTGGCTTCGTCGTAACCCAAACTCTGCAATGCACTATTCAGTTTGTTATACACTTGAGACACAGTGTTCAGCGTTGACACTGAAACCTCTCTTATGCTTAGGTCGGGATTTATTACGTTTACTGTCGTGATACCTGTTGACACAAACCACTCTTTGTCCTCCACCGAAATCACACCGTCCATATAGACTTTCTGCATTATCAACATCAGGTCTCGATATGCTCGTTCGTTTGTTCCTTCTGTCGAAAGAATCTGAAGGGAATTTATAGCAGCCTCCATTTCTGCAGTGTCAGTCTCCAAATAAGGTGCCAAAAATTTCATCAGAGAATCTCTCTCCCGTCCTATTTTTTCTGCTGATTTGTATATTGGAAAGTCCATTGGTGCCCTCAATGCGTCGTAATCCCACGGTTTTCCTACTTCATAATATTGGTCAACCGTTGTGTTACTTGGCAACATCAAAAACACACCTATCACTGTAAGTATGTACAACACAGTGTATAACGCATAGCGTTGCGTGTTTTTCAACTCTATTCTTTCCATTTTCAGTTTATGCAATAATTCAATTTGCAAATATACAAACAAAAATCGACATAGACAAATTTTTCTCTCTATTATTTTTTCTACAAAAATAATGTGTATTTACAGTTCTGTTTCAAAAATATATTGTATCTTTGCAAAATGAATAAAAACGTAGTTTATGAAAGAAAAAAAGAGTACAACAAAAAGTAAAAAAGCTCCAGCTACAAAAAGTAAAAAACAAACTATCAGCAAGAAACAGAGGAAGGAAATCGAACAGAATGTTCTGGCTTTCCTTGACAATAATCCCAAACGTTCATTCAATTACAAGCAAATTTCGTCTGCTCTTGACTTGCGTATGCCCGAGGAACGTGCTGTGGTTTTCGATGCTTTGGATATCCTTGAAATGTCCGGTTTGATTGAACAAACCGAAAATGGCAAGTTCCGCAGTCTCATACCTGACACAATACCCGACGAGACAGAAAGCAAAGTGGGCAAAACTTTTGTCGGTATTCTGGAAATCAAAGAACACTACTCTTTTCTCAATGTTGAGCGAAAATATTTGGAACACGATATACTGATTCCTATGCGAGGTTTGAACGGTGCACGCAACAACCAGAAGTGCGTGGCTAAGATTACCGAGTGGAAGGATTTCAACAGGAATCCCATTGGTGAAATTGTTGCTGTCCTTGGAGATGTCGGAGATAACAATGCTGAGATGCATGCCATCCTTGCCGAATTTGGGTTGCCTTACACTTACCCTAAAGAGGTGGAAGAGGCTGCCGAACAGATCAGCGACATTATACCAGACGCGGAAATAGCAGCCCGCGAAGATTTCAGAGATGCAACCACCTTCACCATCGACCCTAAGGATGCAAAGGATTTTGACGATGCTCTCTCGTTCCGTGATTTGGACAATGGTACATACGAGATAGGTGTTCACATAGCTGACGTTTCGTATTATGTTGAGGAGGGTTCGATGATTGACAATGAGGCTTACAACCGTGCGACCTCAGTTTATCTTGTTGACCGAACCATTCCTATGCTGCCAGAGAAACTTTGTAACAACCTCTGCTCGCTTCGCCCTGACGAGGACAAACTTGCCTACTCTGTGATTTTTGTTATGAACGATGAAGCAGAAGTGAAGGAGTCGCGCATCGTCCGTACTGTCATACGTTCCAATCGTCGATTTGCTTACGAAGATGCTCAAACCGTCATCGAACAGCAGGATATGTCCGACGATGTAAACATAGCCATAAACAAACTGAACGTATTGGCACAGAAGCTTCGCGAATCACGTTTCGATAATGGCTCGATTGCATTTGAACGTGTTGAAACTGCCTTCGAAATTGATGAAAAAGGGAAACCAGTCAATGTGTATTTCAAAGAATCAAAAGATGCCAACAAACTGATAGAGGAGTTTATGCTTCTTGCCAATCGCACCGTGGCTACCCGCATCGGCAAACCCGGTCATGGTGCAAAACCGAAGACTTTCGTCTATCGTGTTCACGATGTGCCTAACCCTGACAAACTTGAAGCTTTTGCCAAGTTTATTGCCCGTTTCGGCTATCGTTTCAAAGCCGTTGGCAAAAACACGGAAGTCTCGTATGCCATAAACCGCCTGTTGGACGATGTGCAAGGCAAACGTGAGCAGAATCTCATCGAAACACTCGCTGTCCGCTCGATGGCAAAAGCCATCTATACAACTACCAACGTTGGGCATTACGGGCTTGCTTTTGACTTCTACACCCATTTCACTTCACCTATCCGTCGTTATCCTGACCTGATGGTTCACCGTCTGCTGACCCGTTATCTCTTTGAGAAAGGACGCAGTGTTTCGCAGGAAGATTTCGAGGAAAAATGCCAGCATTCTTCAGATATGGAGCAACTTGCAGCCAATGCCGAACGTGCTTCAATCAAATACAAACAAGTTGAATATATGCAAGAGCATATCGGGGAGGTTTATGATGGTGTCATCTCGGGTGTGACCGAGTGGGGTATTTTTGTTGAACTTAACGAAAACAAATGCGAGGGTATGGTCTCGCTTCGTTCAATCAAAGGAGACTTCTTTGTTTTCGATGAGAAAAACTATTGCGTCATCGGTACCGATACCAAAAAGCGTTATCAACTGGGTGACTCGATCACAGTCAGAATTTCAAAAGCTGACCTTATCAAGAAACAACTTGACTTTGAGATAATATGAAATTCAACGTAAAAGAGCGTGCCGAACTTGCACGCCAACTATTCACTGAAGGCTACAACTGCTCGCAGGCTGTTCTATTGGCTTACTGTTCCGACCTTGGGTTGAATCAGGAAATCGCTAAAGCTATCGCCTCATCTTTCGGAGGAGGAATGGGGCGTATGCGCGAGGTTTGCGGCACTTGCACAGCTATGTTTGCTCTTGTCGGGCTTGCCAGTCCAAGTTCTGTACCAGGTGACATTAAAACAAAAACAGCCAACTATCAGCTTGTTCAAGAACTTGCCGAAGCTTTCAAACGCGAGACAGGTTCAATCATCTGTCGTGATATGCTGGAACTCAACGGAAACACTCATGAAGGCCCAATTCCAGAAATTCGTACAGGCGAATACTACAAGCGTCGTCCTTGCAGCGAACTTGTCTATCTTGCCGCTGAAATCGTTGGCAACAAACTAAACACCTTAGACCTGCAAAGGTGAGTTTCGGTGAACCATCCTTTGAAATAACCTAATAGAATCACACTTCATAATGGACAAAAAATCTCTGTCAATAATCATTGCCTCTGCAATCTTGACCTTTGGCTTTATCGTTATGTCTTTCGTTGTCAAACAAGGTATGGACAACCGCACCTTCAATGGTCGCACAATCTCGGTTAGAGGAGTAGCCACCCGCATTGTCCAAGCTGACTATGCAACCGGATATTTCAACCTCAACTGTGAAGGTTCGACCCCTCTTGAAGCAAAAAATGCTGTCAAAGTCTATTGCGACTCAATTGTTTCGTTTGCTCGGACTTGCGGTATTCCTTCTTCGTCCATCAATGTCGAACCTGCAGAGGTTGAAATTCAGCACGTTTGGAACGATGAACGAATTATTTCAACCTACTACACTGCCTCAACAAGAGTTGATTTTTATGTTGAAGGCGAAGATGTTCTGAAACTTAACGACCTTGACTTGCGCCACGACTATCTGATTGACATGGGAGTTATGGTTTCATACTCCAATTTTACTTATTCATTCTCAGACGATGCTCTGACAAAAATCAAACCTGAGATGATAACAACAGCTACCGAAAATGCCCGAATTGCCGCTGAGCAACTTGCCAAAGACAACAACTGCCATGTTGGCGATATTGTCTCTGCGCAGCAGGGATATTTTGAGGTCGGAAGCATCGAAGGGCGTCCCGACTATGAAAAACAGGTACGAGTGGTAAACAATGCTGAATTTTACTTGGAATAATGAGATTAGTTATTCAACGCGTAACGTATGCCTCTGTCACTATTGACGGCATAAAAGTATCCGAAATAGCAAAAGGTCTCCTTATTCTCGTTGGTATTGAAGATGTTGACACAGAGGCTGATGCCGAATGGCTTGCCCAAAAGGTCTCGAAAATCCGTATCTTTGATGACGAAAACGGTGTGATGAACCTATCCGTAAATGATGTTCATGGCGAGGTTCTTGTTGTTTCTCAGTTCACGCTTCATGCACTGACAGCCAAGGGGAATAGACCTTCCTACATACGGGCTTCGAAACCTGACCATGCCATTCCGCTTTACAATTGTTTTGTAAATCAACTTCAGTCACTTCTCTCAAAAACAGTGCAAACCGGACGCTTTGGAGCAGATATGAAAGTACAGCTTCTTAACGATGGTCCTGTCACAATTCTAATGGATTCACAGCGAAAAGAATAATCACCAAAAAACTTGGAAAATGCAAAGACTTAAAGAAATATATTCTCACTATTCGTTCGATTTTACCGACCAAACAGTTGCCAACGAAGTCCAAACGCTCCTCAACGAGCACTTTGCCGAAAACGATACCCTAGAAATACGTCGCCGACTCATTTCTTTCATTGACCTGACATCGCTCAATCCAACCGACAATGAAGAGACAATCGCTCGCCTTGCTGAACGTGCCAATGCGCTCAAAACACCAGTGGCTGCTCTTTGTGTCTATCCTTCGATGATTGAGGCGGCAAAACAAGAATTGAAACAACCCAAAACCCGCATAGCTTCAGTATGTGCCTCTTTTCCTTCCTCACAAACATTCATTGAGGTCAAAGTTGCAGAAGTATCGCTTGCTGTTGCTTCGGGTGCTGATGAAGTTGACGTTGTTATCTCGCTCGGACAATTTCTCGCTGGTCGTCATTCCATAGTATTCGATGAATTGACTGAAATCAAAGCCGCTGCACGCAATGCACGACTGAAAGTTATCCTCGAAACCGGTTCACTTAACGCTGTACAAATCAAACAGGCATCCCTTCTTGCGATGGCTGCCGGTGCAGATTTTATCAAAACCTCAACTGGCAAGACCTCAAAATCTGCTACCCCCGAAGCAGTTTATGTCATGTGCCAAGCCATTCGAGAATTTTATCAACTCAGCGGTGAAAAAGTCGGCATAAAACCATCTGGCGGAATTTCGACTCCTGAAGATGCTATCCGTTACTATACGATTGTCCGTCAAGTTCTTGGTGACGAATGGCTTTCGCCAGAACTCTTCCGATTCGGAGCAACACGATTGCTTGATACACTCTTATGAAGTTTATCAAACAAAATATCCTTACAATCGTGACAGCCATTTTCATCCTTGTGTTGTCAACGATGCCTGTAGGTTCTTTCCCTGAAGTTGCAGTCCCCAACATCGACAAACCTATCCATTTCATTATGTATGCTTTCTTCACTATGATGATGTTGATGGATCGCACACTTTTTCACCATCATTCCACTGTCTATTGGTACTTTTACGCACCTCTCATTGCTATAGTATATGGAGGTTTGATGGAGATTGTCCAACATCTGATAGGATATCGTTCCTGTTCTATATATGATTTCTACGCAAACGACATAGGTGCTGTCATTGGTGCGCTCCTTTTTGCTCTACTGCACAGATTATTCCATAAACCATGAGAAAACTCATTATTGCATTGTATGCTTTTGCGGCTGTCACGCTTATATTCTCGTGTGCTAACCGTGGTTCCGGTCCTCAAGGTGGTCCGAAGGATGTTACACCACCACAAGTTGTTCGTTACTCGCCTGCTGATGGCAGTACACGCATGACACGATCACGTATCGAAATCACCTTTGATGAAATAGTCGTCCTTCAGAATCCATCGCAGAAAGTTGTCGTATCACCTCCTCAGAAAATTCCTGCCGACATCAAAGCCATCAGTCATAAAATTATAATAGAGTTGGCAGACTCTCTTCTTGACTCCACCACATATTCAGTTGATTTCACCGATGCTATTGCTGACAACAACGAAGGCAATAAACTTGATGGATTCACCTATTGCTTTTCGACTGGCAACAGCCTTGATTCTCTTGAAATTGCAGGACGTGTCCTTAATGCTGAAAATCTCAACCCAACAATTGGTATTATTGTCGGAGTTCATCCCATCACTAACGACACAATTGATACATTATTCGTAACAAAACCCTTTAGCCGTATTTCAAAAACCAACGAACGTGGCGAATTCGTGATACGAAACCTACCTCCCGGTCGTTACTCAGTTTTTGCGCTTGCTGATATTGGCGGAAATTTTCTCAAAGATATGCCTGGCGAAGAGATTGCTTTTCTTGACACAACCTTCATTCCTACACGTATCGTCAACACTATCTCAGATACTATACATAACTTTACAGATTCTCTTATCTCAGACACTATAATTCGTCGTACGGAAATCATCACTTCGCCCGACAACCTTCTTCTGATGAGTTTCACTGAACTTGATACTCGCCGTTATCTTGACAAAGTTCAACGTCCTGATCGTCACAGATTAGTTACTCTTTTCAATGGTTCAGACTCGGTTGTGCCAACCATCAGACCTATCAATTTTCCAGACTCACTGTTTTCGCATGTCGTCACTTTCAATGAAAAATGCGACACAATAACATTTTGGCTTCGCGACACCTCACTTTGGCGTTTGGACACTCTTTCCTGCCTTCTCTCGTATCAATGTCGCGATTTTGACTCTTCGTACGTCAAATGTGACACTGTCAATTACATATACCGATATAACAAAACAGCAAAAAACAGTTCCAAAAAATCTTCGATGAATCGTACGGGCAAGAAAAAGAAATCTGACGAATCAAAAAAAATTCCTAAACTTGCCTCTTCAAATGCTTCGCAGAAATTCGAGATTTATACCCCTCTTCTCATAAATTTTGCAATGCCTACGTTTTTGCGCTCTCATGACTCTGTCTCGTACCATCTGTTGTGCTTGGAAGACTCGGTTTGGCGTGAAATACCTAATGTTGTTCTGCTGCCTGACAGTGCTGAAATAACTTACTCTCTTAACTACGAATGGAAACCTGCTACTTCATATAAAATCATATTGGACTCTTCTCTTTTCGTCAATATGATTGGGCAATCCAATGGAATGGAAACATTTGAGTTTACCATTAAACCACTTGAAGAATACAGCAAACTGATACTTCATCTATTCCAGGTCAAAGGCAACGAAGTCGTCCAACTGCTTGATGCGAAAGACAATGTTGTACGACAAATTCAACTTGCATCCTTGACTGACTCAACATCCATTGCGAAAGATAAATATGATGTTACTTTTGAGTATGTCACCCCTGGCACTTACTATATGCGCATATTCTCAGACGACAACAACGATGGGCTCTGGACTCCTGGGCTTTACTCTGAGCGCCGTCAACCTGAGGAGGTTATTTACTTTCCTTACGACATCGAACTCCGTGCATTTTGGGATGTTGAGGAGGATTGGACTCCATCCACAACCCGTCTGTCAAAACCACGCGAGCTTATACCTGCGCCTGACAAAAAATGATGAATACAAAATTAAAAGGCTATTTTGTAGGGGCTATTGGAGCTGCAGCATACGGCACAAATCCCTTGTTTGCTCTTCCACTATACGATGACGGAATGAATCCTGCCTCGGTACTTTTTTTTCGCTACCTGCTGGCAATTCCATTGGTCTATATAATGCTGAGGGCACGAGGTCGAAAAATAGAATTTCAGTCGAAGAAACAACTCATTCCCTTGCTGATAATGGGTATTGTGATGGCAATCTCTTCGCTGACACTCTTCTTCTCCTATCAATATATGCCAGCTGGAATTGCTTCAACCATTCTTTTTATATATCCAATTGAAGTTGCTATCATTATGACTTTGCTCTTCAAGGAGCACATTCGATTTAGCATCATTGTCTGCATTCTGACTGCTATGATAGGTATTTGGCTTCTCTATCAACAAGAAGATGGAACAACACTTAATCTTCTTGGTACGCTACTTATCGTTGTTTCAGCCACCACTTATGCAATATATATCGTCGGTATCAACCGCACAACACTAAACGTCATGCCGACACTTCAGACCACGCTTTTCATTGTCATTGTCTGCGACATTGTTTATCTTGCTTATCTTCGTTGTGGAGCAGGCATTACCTTGCCAACAAAATGGTATCTTTGGGGAAACATTCTTGCTTTGGCTGCACTTCCCACAATGCTATCTTTCACTTGCACCACTGCTGCTATTCAGCAGATTGGCTCAACCCCTACAGCTATTTTAGGTGCACTCGAACCTGCAACTGCCATCATCATCGGCATACTTGTCTTCCACGAGCAGATGACTATGCGAATCACAATAGGACTCACTCTCATCATTGTATCTGTAATTTTTGTCATTGCCAGTGGATCTTCGTCTCGTGTTCTCTCTTCTTGGCTCAATATTCGTAAGCATTCTTCCAAGTACACCCCCTAATTTTGAACCAGTTTTCAACTTCAGTTGTTGTAATTTCATAATAAAGGCAGGCGATTGTTTCGTAAATGA
>JAGHVI010000231.1 GCA_018064385.1 Candidatus Minthenecus merdequi | reverse complement strand
AACTTCGTCCTGGTTTCGCTGTCAATTTCCGGCTCGAATTCATAGCCGTAGTAGAAGCATTTGCCGAATGCCTCCACCTGATAGCCACTGCCTGTGAGGGTCACCAAATCGCTCGTTCCATCATGCTCAAAGTTGAACAGGAACTTCTGCTGTTCTATGTCGAAGGTTATGCCCATATATTTTTTGGCTTGTAAAGTTAGCTGTTTTCGGTTTTGCATGAACGCAAGTGACCCTGCGTTTTGCGCAACTATTTGCAGAAGTCGTCGCAGATTTCGCAGGCATAGTCTGTGTCGAATTTCTTCGGGTCGAAGTCCTGATTCATATTGTACCATTCGAGATCATCGCGGGACGGGCGCTTGCCAGCGTGGATAGTAATATGCTGAGCTTCAGCTTTCTGTTTAGGAGAAACTTTGCTTTTTTTTATACGTTTTGCGCAAGTTTTTGGAATTACAAATTCGTTTCTATATTTGTGGTGTCATCGAAGAACCAAGGGGACTGTCTGAAATGTCGGTATAGGTTGATTTTTGTGGTGTTATAGTGCTTTTTGGACTATATTCTTTTCCACCGACTGAGGCTCTCAGCACGATGTGAGCTATTAATGTCTGCGCAACTTTTTCTATTTCGCCAGGTTCGCCACTCCGGCGAGTTCGTTCTGTATGTACTGAAGGCTGGCGATTTTGGCCTTTGTCTGAGCGACGTCAAGGCGAGTGGTGTTGTCGGAATTGAATTCAGTCAGCACGTTGCGTTTTTCATCGCCTTCCTTGAAGTATTTGTCGTAGTTCAAGCCGCGGTTATCGGCAGGGACGCGATAGAAATTGCCCATATCCTCGGCCTTGGCGCACTCCTCGTTGGTGAGGAGGGTCTCGTACATCTTCTCTCCGTGGCGGATGCCGATGACCTTGATGGCGTCCTTAAGCCCTTGGGCACCAGCACCTTTCAGCGCACCTCCGGCCTGCTCACCGAATAGCTCGCAAACCGCTTCTGCTTGGGTTTGGATGGTGCAGGCAGGAGCCTTCTGAACTAGGATATCTCCGTTTTGACCATTCTCGAAGGCAAAGAGCACGAGATCAACGGCTTCTTCCAAAGACATAATAAATCTCGTCATCTTTGGCTCGGTCAATGTGATGGGGTTGCCGCTGCGAATCTGCTCAATCCACAAAGGGATGACAGAACCTCGGGAGCACATCACGTTGCCGTAGCGGGTGCAGCAAATCTTGGTTCCGTGAAACACCCCTGCTTCATCATACGAGCCAGAGTTGCGCGAGCGTGCCACTGCGATTTTCTCTTCCAGTGCCTTGGAGATACCCATCGCGTTGATAGGGTAGGCTGCCTTGTCGGTGGAAAGACAGATGACGCACTTAACTTCTTCATCTATAGCAGCATCTAACACGTTGTCGGTGCCGATGACATTGGTCTTGACGGCTTCCATAGGGAAGAACTCGCACGAAGGTACCTGCTTAAGTGCTGCTGCGTGGAAGATATAATCCACACCCTTCATTGCGGTCTTGAGTGTGCTCTTGTTGCGCACGTCACCGATGTAGAATTTGATTTTTCCTGCAACTTCAGGCATCTTGGCCTGATACTCGTGGCGCATATCGTCCTGCTTCTTCTCGTCGCGTGAGAAGATGCGGATTTCGCCTATGTCGGTTCTGAGAAAACGGTTGAGAACCGCATTGCCAAAACTACCGGTACCACCGGTTATCATCAATGTCTTACCTGCAAATATGCTCATATCTTGTATATTTAAAATTCTTTGGGTTTGTACAATGTTACATATCCCCTGACCAGCCGTGACCGAGATCCCAATGGTAGTCGTAAACGAGCTCGAAATATGGGAGGGAAAATTCGTCCTCAATCATTTTTGATAGCTCTTTTTCGATAGGCTTTGCCCACTGTCCTACAAAAACGATGAACTTGTTGATGTTCCAGGCTACACGTCCCCTTGGCACTTGGGTGTAATCGCCCTTGAACTTGGTAGGCTCGCCTGTTGCCTGGGCACGGAAATACTCCTTGGCCCAAACCTGGCGGTGCAGATGCGGATAGTTGATGAACGGCAGTCCCTTGTCTGCCGCTTCTTCTGCCTGCTTGGGAGTCAGTTCTTGCTTGCACACACCGAAAAATGCTTTTTCCTCGGGGTCGTACCAGAAAATTCCGACCTGTGGCATCGGCTCATTCAGGGCGCGCATCGCCTCCATCTGCTGTTGTATCTCGTTGTCCGACATATATTTGTTCTAGTTTTTCCTCCAAACCATTTTGTTGACGATGCCAACGTAACTTTGGATGATTTTGACCACCTTTGTGGAGACGTTTTCGTCCACATAATTGGGCACTGGAATGCCGTGGTCACCGTTGGTGTTCATCTCGACTGCCGTGTCAACTGCCTGAAGCAGACCCTTCTCGTCGATACCGCTGATGAAAAAGCAGCCTTTATCAAGGGCTTCGGGGCGTTCGGTGCTGGTGCGGATGCAAACGGCTGGAAACGGATGTCCCACACTAGTGAAAAAGCTTGATTCCTCAGGAAGTGTACCCGAGTCAGAAACTACTGCGAAAGCGTTCATCTGAAGGCAGTTGTAGTCGTGAAAACCTAATGGTTCATGCTGTATAACCCTTGGGTCGAGAGTGAAGCCACTGGCTTCAAGACGCTTCCGACTTCTTGGATGACAGCTGTATAATATCGGAATGTTGTATTTCTCTGCCATAGCGTTAATTGCATTGAAGAGGCTCAGGAAGTTGCGCTCCGTGTCAATGTTCTCTTCACGATGGGCAGACAATAATATATATTTCCCTTTCTCAAGACCCAGGCGTTTGTGGACATCAGATGTTTCAATCTCAGCGAGGTTGTTGTGCAACACCTCCGCCATAGGGCTGCCTGTGACGTATGTGCGCTCTCTCGGCAAGCCGCACTCTGCCAAATATCTTCTTGCGTGCTCAGAGTATGCCATATTAACATCAGAAATGATATCGACTATGCGGCGGTTGGTCTCTTCCGGAAGACACTCGTCCTTGCAACGATTACCCGCTTCCATGTGGAAGATAGGGATGTGGAGACGTTTGGCACCAATGACGCTGAGACAACTGTTGGTGTCACCCAGAACCAGAACAGCATCGGGCTTGATTTCCACCATCAACTTGTAGCTTTTGTCGATGATATTTCCCATCGTCTCTCCAAGATCCGCCCCAACCGCATTCATATACACGTCAGGGTCTGCGAGTTTGAGGTCCTTGAAGAAGATGCCGTTAAGGTTGTAGTCATAGTTCTGACCGGTGTGTGCCAAGATAGTGTCGAAATATTTTCGGCATTTGTTTATCACTGCCGCAAGGCGAATTATTTCTGGACGTGTGCCCACAATGATGAGCAGCTTGAGTTTTCCGTTATTTTTAAACATATAGTGTTACTTTTTGTTGCACGCAGAATACGCAGAATTATGGGATTTTTTTTCTGTGTATTCCGCGTATTCTGCGTGAAATATTAGTTCTGCGTGAGATGATTTATACTGGGTCGAAGAAAGTATCTGGTCTCTGAGGGTCGAAGATTTCGTTGCAGTACATTACCGTAACAAGATCTTCAATCTCAGAGAGGTTTATTATATTATGTGTATAGCCGGGGAGCATGATGACGGACTGTATTCTGTCGCCGGAGACCTCATATTCGAGAATCTTGCCCTCTGGGTCATTCTCGTTGCGTTGCTGGATGAGTCCGTGACCCTTGACAACAATAAACTGCTCCCACTTTGTATGGTGCCAGTGCTGTCCTTTGGTAATTCCAGGCTTGGAGATGTTGATGCTGACTTGTCCGCAATTCAATGTGTGAACCAACTCCGTGAATGAGCCACGGTTGTCAACGTTCATCTTGAGGTCGAATATCGCCCCTTCTTTAGGGAGATAGCTCAGATAAGTGCTGTAGAGGCGTTTTGCAAAGCTGTCTTTACCGATTTCGGGAATAAGGAGAGTTTTTGGCATCTCCTTGAATTGATTGAGCAACTCGACTATTCCACCTAAAGTAATCCTGTGCGTAACAGGACAATAGCAGTACCTTCCATCTGTGCTTGGATTTACATCGAGTCCTTCAAACTCACAGCGATGCTCTTCGCCTTTCAGCGCACAAATCATCTCTTCTACGAGGTCATCGATATAGAGCAGTTCAAGCTTCACACTTGGGTCGTTGACCGTGATAGGCAGGTCGTTGGCGATGTTGTTGCAGAAGGTGGCGACGGCACTGTTATAGTTCGGGCGGCACCATTTGCCATAGAGGTTCGGAAAGCGATAGATTAACACGCGAGGTGTTAATCCCACAGATTCCGTAGATTTGTTTTGATTTCGCAGATTTTTTATTTCTGCATTTTTCAAAAACTCGATCTCATATTGCAGGAAGAGTTCTTCGCCTGCCTTTTTGCTGCGACCATATTCACTGTTGCCGAAGCGTCCAGTAAGTGATGCCTGCTGACTGCTGGAGAGCATTATAGGACAAGTGTTCTTGTATTCCTTGAGGGTATCAAGCAGTTTGCTGGCAAATCCGAAGTTGCCTTGCATAAACTCTTCTTGATTCTGAGGTCTGTTCACCCCTGCCAGATTGAAGACAAAATTGCATTCTTTGCAGTAGTGTTCCAACTCCTCAGCGGTAGAGTCAACATCATATTCAAAGATATCGTCAATGGTTAGGTCGCCATAGCATTTCGCCTTGCCATCACGGATATTCTTAAGCTGTGAGCACAGATTCTTACCTACAAATCCTTTTGCTCCAGTAACTAATATCTTCATAATGAATAAAACTGTATGAATAATTTTCTACACAATACTATCCCAACTATTTTCTATAAAACTCTTTGTACCACTCAGCAAAGTTGCGGAGTCCCTGTCTTAATGTTATTGTCGGACGGAAACCGAAATCACGTTCGAGTGCTGTTGCATCCGCGTATGTTGTTGGGACGTCTCCTGGCTGCATAGGGACGAGTTCCTTGTGTGCCTCGAAGTCGAAATCCTCGGGGAGAACTTTGGCACGAACAAGTTCCTCCTGCAATATCTGGACGAAATCCAGCAGGTTCTCGGGTTGCGAGCCACCAATGTTATAGACTGCATACTGAACGCCATCGGCAGTAGGCTTTGGAGTTTTATGCATCACACGGGTGATGCCTTCTACAATGTCGTCAACAAAGGTGAAGTCGCGCTGGCAATTGCCATAGTTGAATATCTTGATAGTCTCGCCCTTAATAAGTTTGTTGGTAAAACCAAAGTACGCCATATCAGGGCGTCCAGCAGGTCCATAGACGGTAAAGAACCTCAAACCTGTGGTAGGAATGCTATATAATTTAGAATATGTGTGAGCGAAGAGTTCGTTGCTCTTCTTGGTTGCGGCATATAGTGACACCGGATTGTCAACCATATCCGTTTCGGCAAAAGGTATCTTCTTGTTGCCACCGTAAACAGAACTGGACGAAGCATATACGAGGTGCTGCACTGGATTGTGGCGACAAGCCTCAAGGATATTGTAGAAGCCGATTACGTTCGACTGGATGTATGCGTCAGGATTCTCGATGCTGTAGCGTACTCCCGCTTGAGCAGCAAGATTGACTACTATATCAAAGTGCTCTGCGGCAAAGAGATTATCAATGAGAGTCTTATCAGCAATATTACCTTTGATGAAGCGATATGTGCATTCGGAATGAGACTTGACGTAAGCATCAATCTGCCGAAGTCGCCACTCCTTCAGCGACACCTCATAATAGTCGTTAATGTTGTCGAGACCGACAATATCATGCTCAGGTTCAGCTGCGAGCAGTCGCATAACGAGATTGCTTCCTATGAATCCCGCAGAACCAGTTATAAGTATCTTCATAATTTATTCTATTTCACGCAGAATACGCAGAATAAAGGAATATTATTGATAATTATTCACTACTCTATGGATTCCATCCATTAGATTATTCACATTAAAATTAATCAGCAATCCTACTTTTTTTGACGTAAGATTCAAATAAGTAAGCAATTGCTTATAA
>JAGHVI010000166.1 GCA_018064385.1 Candidatus Minthenecus merdequi | reverse complement strand
TTATGGTACGGTAATAGACGTCACTTTTGCGACTTAGTCTGCCAGAGATTGAGACGATTGGCATATTGTCGAAGGTATAGTCACGCATATTGATGTTGGTTTAGTTGTAAATAATTGATAATCATATTTACTGTCCGTATGGAGTAGGTTGTGCAAAGGTAGGGAGTTTTTTTGATATATGCAAGGGTTTTTGAAAAAAAATTTATGGATTATTTTAGGGAGGGGGGGGAAAAAAAAAAAAAGTATATTAAGGTGAGTTCTATAATGATTTTTGGTCTCGTTTTTAATCCAACTTTGAACACCCTAACGCTACCCCTGTACAGACTAAGACTGCTCCGTCTCCGATGCATATATATCCCATCAGTTATATTCCTTATTTTTGTTGATGACAGATTGTCATAGTCGCTACAAGTGCAAGAAATAAAGTTGACATCCGGCAGGAGTCAACCTTATTTCTTGCACTTGCAAGCACCCATCCAGCCCGTCCAATCACTAAATTCAACTCATAACTGCCTCTTTGAATACCCCCCCCATTGTAACAAGTTGATTATCAAGTGAGATATTTAACAAAAATCGAATTATTCATTCTGTCACACTCTTTATAAAAAAAATCACTAACTTTGTACGAGAAAAAAAACAATAAACTATGCAGCAGAAAAAAATATTTGACAACGAACGTCTCGAAGCAATAACTGTATGCAGAAAATTTCACAGAATCTGCATTCAGAAGAAACTTTATTTGAAAGGAAGAACAGATCGCAACGAATGTGCCCGCTTGATGAAAACAAACCACATCTACCTTTGCCGAAAAATCAAGATTGCATCAGGACTGAGTTTGAACAATTTCATAAAAGCCATCCGTTTAACGATAGCATATAAACTGCTCAGCACTACAAATTACAATATGACCTTAGTACTCAAAAATTGTGGTTATAGCGACAAGAGTGCTTTCTATCGTGCTTTCACCAAAAGATTTCACTGCTCTCCAACTACATTGAGGAAACGATTTTTCGCAAACTGACCATTTCGGCTAATTGTCCCTTGGCAGAAGCATGAACCTCTGTCACCCCCGATTGTTCAATCAAATGGCAAACATTTTCTGAAGTTACACCAGAACCAGCCATTATACTCAATCTCCCGCCAGCTATGCGAACCATTTGATTAATCATTTCTGCTCCTTCAGATGCTGTGTATTTTCCACCGGAAGTCAAAATCCGACAACAGCCCAGACGGACAACATCCTCAACCGAGGAAAGAATATCGCTACACCTATCTATGGCTCTATGGAATGTCACTTCGACATCGCCTACCTTAGCCATCAACCTGCGACAAATTTCCATATCAATACTGCCATCTTGTCTCAAAGCACCAATAACAACACCATTCACTCCCAACTGAACAGCTCGCTCAACATCACGTTCCATAACACAGACTTCAGACTCGTCATACACGAAATCGCCGGGTCTGGGGCGGATAAGAACATTGACAGCAATTCCCGAAGAAATTGCTGTCCGTATTAAACCTTCAGAAGGAGTGAGACCTCCTACCTCAAGTGCTGAACAAAGTTCCACTCTATCCGCCCGAGCACTCTTTGCCGCAAGGACACTGCGAATATCCGCAGCACAAATCTCAAGTTTCATACATCTATATCTGTGTTGACATTCTTGCTGCCAAAAATAGCATAAAGCAACATAATCACAAAACCAAATAAAGGTATAATGTAACTAGCCATATAGCCAAAATTGTCTGAAACAAAATTCTGCAACAGAGGCAAAATACCGCCACCAACAACCATCGTCATAAAGATACCCGATGCAACAGCAGTATATTTACCCAAACCAGCAGTAGCCATTGAAAATATGCACGACCATAATGCACTTGTGCACAAGCCGCACAAAACCAACAATATGGCAGCAACAGGCAAATTTACACTCGTAAATCCTGAACCGGTAAATATAATCATTGAACTCATCAATCCCTTTGACCCTAGAAACATAGCAGACGAGATTAAAATAACACCGCAACTCATCAGTACTATAGCAATCTGACGGCTACTGAAACGATTGGCAATAAAGCCCGAAAGGAAACGTCCTACCAACATCATAAACCAGTAAGTTCCTGCTACAAAACCAGCCACAGTTGTTGCGACTTCCGGATTAAGACCACTTGCTTCAGTGTCGGAAAGGAAGAAAATCAAACCGCCAGGAATACCAACCTCGGTGCCGACATAGAAGAAAATAGTAATAGCACCCAATACAAAATGGCGGAATGACCAGGGAGAATGCGATGAATTCTCTTTATTTGCAGTATTCGACTCAGGGTCAGTTATAGGTGTAAAAGCCAATATCAGGAACGCAGCAAACAACACAGTCATAGCAATATAAAGCACTACGTTGACATCTGCCATCCGAGTATCGACAGTCACCAGACCAATCATGGCACCTACTAACATAGGAGTAAGTGTTGCTGTCAGCGAATTGAGAGTTCCTCCTATCAAATTCAACTGATTGCCACGATTTCCTCCTCCTCCAAGCAAAACCAACATAGGATTCACCACTGTATTGAGCATACAGACACCAAAGCCTGATACAAATGCACCGGCAAGATATGCTACGAAGCCACCGGCAATACCCGACAGCCATTGAAGCAACACACCGACAAAACAAGTAGCAATGCCAATCATTGCTGTCTTTTTATATCCTATTTTTGCAAGCATTTTGCCTGAAGGTATTCCCATAAACAGGTATGCCAGGAACACCATTGCATTGCCAATCATTCCAATTGTATTGGCATTCGGTGAACCAATGAAACTGTTTTTCCAGATAACGCCTATAGGTGCTGCAAGATTAGTTACAAACGAAATCATAGCAAAGAGGAACATCATTGCAATGATAGCTACTGTATTTTTTTTCATATCACTTAATTATGGGTGGTTCTATTAATTATGTTTGTATGTTATATCAGAGGATGGTTCATAATTGGACGCTTTTGAATTTATTTTTTGATAAATTACGCTGCACCTCAGCAA
>JAGHVI010000001.1 GCA_018064385.1 Candidatus Minthenecus merdequi | reverse complement strand
CAGGATAAAAAACATACTTTGTCTCTTTAAGTCAATTTTTGCAGTTTTTTCTTTGTCATATCAAAATAATGTTGTAACTTTGCACCGCCGTAAGAATAGGCATACGAACAAGCAATTTATCACATAAATTATACATAATTATGGCTTTACCAATCATTGCTTCTTTCCAGGATTTGGAAAAGGTGCAGAAGAAATGTGCCGCTGACTTCGCTCTCCGCGAGCTCAGCGACCGTCCTCAAGGTATTAGCGCAGAAGAGATTAAGGAACTCACCAAAGAAGGCTACGAGCAGTACGTGCTCTGCTGTGGTGGTACTGGATGTCACGCTTCGCAAAGTGCCGAGATTATCAAAAGATTCGAGGATGCCATCAAAGAGAATGGTCTCGAAAAGAAAATCAAAGTTATCCGCACAGGCTGCTTCGGCTTCTGTGAGCAGGGTCCTATCGTACAAATCCGCCCTGACAACACATTCTACGTTCACGTCACCCCAGACGACGTTAAAGAAATCGTAACCGAGCATCTCATTGGAGGCAATAAAGTTAAGCGTCTCCTCTATGTCCTGCCAGAGACTGGCGAACACATGCCTGACTCAAAACACATGCCATTCTACAAACAACAGATGCGCATCGCTCTCCGCAACTGTGGTTCAATCGATCCTGAAAACATCAACGAGTATTTCGCACGCCAGGGTTATGCTGCACTTGCCAAAGTGCTGACAATGAAACCTGAAGATGTAATCCAAACAATCATTGACGCAGGTCTCCGCGGTCGTGGTGGTGGTGGTTTCCCTACTGGTCAGAAATGGAAAATCACTCGTGATGTCAAAGCCAAGAAAAAATATGTAGTCTGCAACGCAGACGAAGGTGACCCAGGTGCATTTATGGATCGTTCAATTCTCGAAGGCGACCCACACTCCATCATCGAGGCTATGGCCATCAACGGCTACTGCACAGGTGCAGACCACGGTTTGATTTATATCCGTGCCGAATACCCACTTGCTATTCACCGTCTTGAGGTCGCAATTGCTCAAGCTCGCGAGTGCAAGTTGTTGGGTAAGAACATTATGGGTACAAAATTTGCATTCGATATTGAACTTCGCTATGGTGCAGGAGCATTCGTATGCGGTGAGGAAACAGCTCTAATCCGCTCGATGGAAGGTCGTCGTGGTGAACCATACGTAAAACCACCATTCCCTTCGGTTCGTGGTTATAAAGATGCCCCAACCAACGTAAACAACGTTGAGACTTTCGCAAACATCTGCCCTATAATTCTTAATGGCTCCAAGTGGTTCTCGGCTATAGGAACAGAAAAGTCACATGGTACTAAAGTATTTGCACTTGCAGGAAAGGTCAACAACGTCGGTCTTATCGAGGTACCTATGGGAACAACCCTTCGTCAGGTTATCTTCGACATCGGTGGAGGCATCAAAGGCGGCAAGAAATTCAAGGCTGTTCAGACTGGCGGACCTTCGGGCGGTTGTCTTACTGAGAAACACCTCGACACACCTATTGACTACGACAACCTCATCGCAGCCGGCTCAATGATGGGTTCTGGTGGTATGATTGTTATGGACGAAGACAACTGTATGGTTTCTGTAGCCAAATTCTACCTTGACTTTACCGTTGAGGAGAGTTGCGGTAAATGTTCTCCATGTCGCATTGGCAACAAACGTCTCTATGAGATTCTTGACAAAATCACCAAAGGCGAAGGGACAATGGAAGATCTTGACAATCTTGAGAACCTGGCACGTGTTATCAAGGACACAGCTCTCTGCGGACTTGGTCAGACTTCGCCAAACCCAGTGCTTTCTACAATAGACAACTTCCGTGACGAGTACATTGCCCACGTCAAAGACCATCGCTGTCCTGCACACCAGTGCCGTGCCTTGACTCAGTACATCATTGACCCTACCAAGTGTAAAGGTTGTACCGCTTGCGCAAGGAAATGTCCTGTCAGTGCAATCAAGGGCGAAATTAAAGTTCCACATGTTATTGACCCTCAGGTCTGCATCCGTTGCGGCAACTGTAAGAACAGCTGTAAATTCGGTGCTATCACCATCCAGTAAATTTTATAGACTATGAAAGTAACAATTGATAATAGAGAAATTGAGGTCAAGGA
>JAGHVI010000072.1 GCA_018064385.1 Candidatus Minthenecus merdequi | reverse complement strand
CCTAACTTGAAACTCCCTGTGTTGGCCTTTGCTTACCTTTTCGAGGGCTGCTCTCTGCTTACTGCTGCGCCTGCATTACCCGCTACCAGTTTGTCGTCAAGTTGCTATTCGTGTATGTTTATGGGGTGCTCGTCTCTCACTGTTGCTCCAGCATTGCCTGCCACACAGTTTGATTTAGGTGCTTCTAGTTGCTATTTTGCAATGTTTAGTGGATGTTCTTCGATGACTGAAGCACCAGCATTGCCTGCCACTGTTTTGTGTGAGGATTGCTACTATCAGATGTTTGAGGATTGTACATCGCTCAAGACGCTCCCTGAACTTCCAGCTAGAACACTGCAAAAACAATGTTATCTAGAGATGTTCAAAGGCTGCACCTCTTTGGTTGTGAATACAGAAGGTCCTGGCGTGGAGTGGGGTATTAACGTGGATAACCCTTACTTTCTTGAAGATGATTGTGTTACAGATATGTTTTCAGGTACGAGTGGTACAATGAACGGTACACCAGATTTGAATACAACATATTATGTTGCATCAGCTGCCCGTGCATTAAATTTTGTTGGTGGGGCAAGCGATAACAACTGGAATACCAAACAGAATTGGTCGCCTCAGTATGTTCCTACGTCAATAGATGAAGTAACCATCAGTGCTGCTTGTACAATAAACACCTCTGACGCTACGTGCAATAACCTCAAAATCGAAAACGGAGGGTCGCTGACCATCAACGCTGATGCAGTGCTTGATGTCCGTGGAATACTGACAAACTCAGTTGCAACAAATTTGACTTTGAAAGCTGCAGAAAACAGCAGTGCTACACTTCTTTTTGCTGCAGGTTCGCCATCGGCTACTGTTGAGAGTTACATCAAGGGAGGTCTTCATACTGATGATAAAGGAGCAAATCATCCTGAATGGCAGTACCGTGGCTTTGTCGGCAATAACCCTCAACTCGATGAATGGGAGGTGGTAATCTTCAAATGGAGCGAAGGAACCAACAACACGACCTGCTGGGGTGATAATCCTGTCTATGAGAAAAACGGCAGTTGGTTTGGCGGTTCTCCTTGGGATGGTTACTCTATGGCAAACTACGGTGGCAGCACTCACATATATTCGTACACCGCAACACTTATCCCAACTAACAGTGGTCACACATACAACCTTTCGTACACCAACAATGGTGCGACTCCTAACCGTGGTATGAACCTAATAACCAATAGTTGGACGGCACCAATTGATATGTCAAGCGATGCAGTGTCATTTTCGGGCAATGTTGAGCAGTCATTCATTTTCTTCAAGACACGAAACTACCAGGATTGGCAGAATGACCCTACAAATTCATTCGTTACATATCCACAAAACACAGGTGAGACTGTGTATGGAAATAGTTTGATACCTTCCAGCCAATCATTCTTTGTCAAAGCTTTAGGGACGGGTGCATCGTTGACAGTCAACGATGGTGCATTGGCTTGTCGAAACAGCGGTACAATGTATGCTCCATGCGAAAAAGAGCATTTCAATCTTCTTTCACTCTCAATATCTGTTGATTCGGCCAAAGACTATCTTTTCCTTCTGGAATCAGAGCGTTGCACCTCGGCATTCGACAATGGTTATGATGGTTCGAAAATAAAGGAAGACAATAATTTGCAGATATTTTGCAGCAATGCTTTTGGTGCAACAGCAGTCAATGCAGACCGCTCAATCCTTGGACAGAAGATAGGTTACAGCGTACCTGTTGATGGCATACTATGCACAATTTCGTTCGACGCTGAGCGGTTGGAGGGTTACAGTGAGTTGTATCTTTATGACCGTGTTTTACAACGTTATACCGACATTCTCTCTGGTAAGTCCTACACATTTGTAGGCAGAAAAACCGAAGAACCTGAGCGTTTTGAAATTGTGGGCAGCAAGGACGGAGAGACGCATTTCGTGCCATCCTCAGACCGTATGGTTGAGGTTGTTGGAAATTATGCTCTGTTGAGTGGCTTTGACAATGACAACGAGATAATATACATTACAGATATGTGCGGTCGCCGGATGTGGTCAGAAAGTTCGGGGAACGGACCAAGATTTGTATTGCCAGGTCTTCCGGCAGGTGTATATACGATATTTTGCGGAGATGTAAATTGCAAATTTATAATTAAATAAATATACATTATGACAAAGATGAACAAAATAGTAGCATTATTTATATTAGTATTTTGCTGTGTTGACGCAGTCGCAAGCAATTATCATGGGCGCTTGGTATCAAACGACATCTGTATTGAGACCGGTACTAATGAGTTCAATGCTCATAAACAAGGAGGCGGTGGAGTATCGTTATCTAATAATATGCTTGGAGTAAACCTTGGACGCACAACTATGAGCAGTTTGAATAATGGCAGTTATGGTGCTTCGCTTGCCAAGCGACCTGTATCCTTGGCTTATACCATAAGCAATGAAGTTCTGAATGCCGAAGAACCTCAAGGCTATGGCGGTTGCCCAGACTATGACACAGAAGCACCTCTTGGCGATGTAGTTTTTCCTATGGTTTTATTATTAGGATTACTTGTGGGCATAAAAAAATTATGAATTTATAGAACTCACCTTTACAAACTATGTTACGCAAACAGTTTTTTTTTCTTTTTTCTTTTTTCTTCATTCAGGTTATATCCTGCCAGAATGACAATCTCAAGCCTGATGGTCCGATAGTCCCTCAGGGTGAAGTTACACGTGAATTTCTCTCTCAGATTCGCGTCGGGAAGGACGGTGATTTTCAATATTGGAATCAGAATTCTCCGGCACTGAAGGAGTTGAAGGCATTTGTGGCCATGGTCACCGACCCGAACTGCAAGGGGTACGTTCCTCCGCAAGACAGGGTGGCAACGTTCGATGTTGACGGCACTTTGTTATGTGAGACAGCTCCTTACTATTTCAACTGGATGCTGTTCTTCCACCGTTATCTGCACGACAGCACATTTACCCCATCGGAGGAGGACAGGCAGTGGGCGGCAGAAGTCGAGGAATATGTGCTTGCCAACAGGAAGAACAAGAAGGAATGGGGTCTGAAGCAGCAGGAATTGCAGGCTGTGGGATTTCGAGGAATGACAGACATTCAATTCTCGAACTATATCAGTGATTTCATCAATAATGAATATGTTTCAGGACTTTCAAATCTGAAATGGGGAACGGCGTTGTACTGGCCGATGATTGAGGTTGTCTCCTATCTGGTGGCCAACGATTTTGTTGTATTCTTGTGCTCGGGAGTTGACCGTGACATCTGCAGGGTCATATCTGAGGGCATATATGACATCCCCAAATATCAAATGATAGCGTCGGACGTGAATTATGTTCTAGAAAATCAGTCTGGATGGGTTGAGATGGTAAGTTCGGAAGAGTATGAGTACACACCTGGTGAAGAGATTCAAAAGGGTGATTTTATGCAGTTGAACACGGCTATCAACAAAATAGTCAAGATGAGGAGGGAACTCGGGCAGAGACCAATCCTGTCCTGGGGCAATTCCAGTGGAGACTATCCGATGTTCCATTACACTAACAGGGACAACAAATATCCCCACATCTCATTCTGTCTGCTTTGCGACGATACGGAGCGTGAACTCGGCAATCCGGAGAAAGCTGCCAAATGCAAAGCCGAATGTGAGCAGAACGGGTGGATTCCCGTATCAATGCGGGACGAATGGTGGACGATATATGGTCCGCAGGTCGAAAGGAAATAAAGGTGAGAACTCACTTAAGACATGACTACAAAGGGCAAAAATAGAGTTTTAATCGGAGTTGTCGTCATAGCTCTTCTCATTGCAATAAGCGGGATAGGAAGATTCCATTCCTCTCCATTTTCATTTTGCTTAAAAATAGAGAATCCTATGGCCTGGGGACTGAATCCGTCTGGGAATCCAGTTGCCGTTGCCGACCGCTCTGGTGACGTTCTGCTGTTACTGGATGAGGGCGGAAGGCTGAAGCATGCCGTTAAGGTGAACAGTGCCGACCATCGGCACGACCGCATCACTCTACTCCATTGCGAAAACGGCGAATTATATGCCAACGTCGTTACAACTGATGGTCAGCATATTGTTCGCGAGCAGATTCGGATATACAACAGAATAGGCAGGTGTGTACGTACGATTTTCGATGAAAGCTATACCGAAAAAACGATTTTCTTGCCGAGAAACCAGCTGTTCGTTT
>JAGHVI010000115.1 GCA_018064385.1 Candidatus Minthenecus merdequi | reverse complement strand
ACCTCCAGCTCAGCCTTGCTCTTGATACCCATGCGATACTCCTCGCGGCTCTGCTTGAGCGACTTGTCGAGGCTCGCCATCTGGTGCGAAGCGTCGAGAGCCTGCTGGCGCAACGTGATGCTCTTCTGTTCCATCTCTATCTCCTGCTCGCGATAGTTGCGCTGGCTGTTCTGCCATGAGTCGCGTTCGTCCTCAATGGAACGTAGCAGTTCGGGGTTGGTAAGCACGAGTATCGTGTCGCCCTCATTCAGTATAGCACCTTCCTCAGCCACGATGCGGCTTACGAATCCGCTCTCCATAGCATTGATTTGGAGTGTGAGGATTGGCTGAGTGACACCTTCCACATCCACGTATTCCATGAAGTGTCCGTTCTCCACCTCCACTATCTTATATTCCTCGGCATCAATGCTCAGTTGGCGAGGGCCTACAATCAGCGTGATGACATACACCACGAAGGCGAGGAACGCTACGCCTGCCATAATGTAATAGCGGTACTTGATGTACCAGGGCTTTGGTTTAAGTTGTATATCCATGATGTTCTGTTTTATTCTATTGGTAATTCTTCCGAAATGGGTAGATTTCTCTCAAAGTCGTATGCCGTCATTGAGCGAATCGTATAATAAAGGCTCCAATATGTTTGCATAGCTGAGAGGTGACCACGGCGAGCTGCATTCTTCTCGTTTATTGATGAATTCAGGTCGAGTATGGAATTTCTTCCCATGATATACAGCTGTCGAGCAACCGTATATCGCTGGTTTGCTCTCTTGTCGGTAAGCTTTGCAATCTTGACCTTGTGAGCCTGCCTGTTGAATTGCATGACCAGTTTCTCTATGTTCTGATAGAAGTCATTCATTCCTTGTTCTGCCTGAGTCTCAGTCAGTGCCAGTTGCGATTTTGCAACCCTCACACGACCTTTGCCGCGTCCCCAATCAAGGATTGGCAAGACTATTGACACACTGGCATATTCTTGATTCATCAGGTTTCTGTAAGCTGTGCCAAGTTCGTTTCCTGTTTGCGATAATCCAAATTGTAGGTAAAGGTCTGCTTTCAGCCCAGAGTTAGCTCGGGCGTTAGCGAGCGAACTCTTGCTCTCCGTCACAATACGCTTGTAATAGTCGGGATCGGGACTATTCTCTGTTGCCAGACTTATGGCTTCGTCAAGTGGTACGCTAAATTGCGGTACACTGTCGGGGATTATGAGCCGTATGTCGGTTGACTGTTCTAGCCCCAGAAACGAGCGAACGCTTTGCAACTGTTCTTGAAGAGAAATCTGTGCATCCATTACGTTGCTCTCTTCATTGAGCTTGTTGATTTCCAACTGGAGCATTTCATTCTCGGTTATGGTTCCAATAGAATAACGCCCCTGAGCCATTTGGTAGAGTGTGTCTGCCGAAGCGTAGTTCTGTCGTGCCATGTCCAGTTCCATTTGCGCTGTAGCAAGGCGAAAGAAATAGTTGCAAGCGGTGGCAGAAACAAGTTCAAGTGTCTCTGCATATTGTTTCTTGGCTTCGCGGAAACGGATGGGCTCAATGCGTTTGTCCCATTTCAATGAGTTATAGCCGAAGAGGCTCTGCTGATAACCGATAGAGATGGGAGATGCGCTATAACTAGTCGATTTGTTTTGAAACTCATCAAGACGATTTAGCCTACTCTTCACAAAGAGACTACCACCCGTAAATGAGATATTCTGATTGATGGTCAACGATAGGTCTGCACCAAATTGGTCTTGACCGATAAACATTGCCGTTCCGTCTGACTGAGTGATTTTATTCACCTCTTTATTTATATAAGGTGAGGACGAGAGAGTGACGGATGGCAGGTAGTTGGCACGGAAATAGCGATAGTTCCAGTAGGCGGCAAGGAATGAGTTTTTTGCGCTCTGTGCCGATGGCGATTGCGATTGGGCAATCTGGATAACGGATTGAAGATCCAGCACCAACGAATCATTGGGGGCAGATTCCGCCTTTCCGCTATTTGGAGCGGAAAGTAGGAATGCAAAGACTAATGTGTATAATGTTCTTTTTGTCATTGGACATGCATTTTTACTATTATATATAGCAAAATAGATGCCAATAATGTAAATAGCTGATTATTAATGTCTAGCCCTAAATTGGCGTATTTTCCACCTGTGCGAAAACGCACACCTGATGTGCGGAATCGCACGGTGCGCACACTTTTTACAAAGGCAGAATAATCGTGAATAAAGAACCTTTTCCTATGGTAGAAGTGGCTGTTATGGTTCCTCCATGCAGGGTGATTATCTGTTTGCAAATGCTGAGACCAATACCCGACCCATCAGTCTTGGTGGTGAAGAAAGGCACGAAGATGCTATCCAGCACGTCAGTAGCGATTCCAACACCATTGTCTTCAACTGTAATGCAAACTTCTCGCCCTCGTAACTGTTGCTTTATCGACAACGTGATGCACGGCTCGCAGCATCCATCTGTGGCTTCGAGGGCATTTTTGATAAGATTGATTAGCACCTGTTCTATCTGTGTGCGGTCGATGTGAAGGAGTTGATCTTCATCCTCAGTCTTAAAGTGTATGCAGTCGGAATTATAGAGCTGTTTCAGATCGGCAAGAAGGTTACCGACTGATACATTATCATACTGCGGAGCAGAGATGTACTGCAACTTGCGGTAGTTCTCCACAAACTGCATGAGTCCTCCTGCACGGCGGTTAATGGCTTGTATTGCAGCAAGCATATCCTCATCCTTGAGGTTACTTTGCTGCATGGTGTCGCTGAGGGTATCGGATAGAGAGATGATAGGCGTAAGCGAGTTCATTATTTCGTGAGTAAGTACCCGTACCAGTTTTTGCTGGGCATCAGCTTCACTTTGTTGAACTATAGTCTGAACATTCTGTATGGTATAGATGTTGAGTGTTAGTCCCTTGGTGTATAGATAAGACATGCTGACCACATAGTCCTTGACAGAGCTGTCAGATTGTGGCTGGAAACGTACGAGTTGCTGTATTCCTGGGCGCAATTGCTGCAGAGTGCGGGCAATTCTGCATCTACGACAGAGAGATCGTTCAAATGCTGAATCTTGAATCCACACAGACCCTCAACTGCCGAATGGTTCATCCAACTGACCTTGCCAGAGGAGTCTGCAACAATCAGCATGGCGCTGACGGTGTTGAGAAGCGTATCGAAGTACTGATACTGCTTCTCTTGCCTCATTTGGTCTTCACGGAAATCATTTATCACGGCATTCATTTCTTCGGCAAGCTTTCGTTCCTCGCCTTTCATGCCATCAAGGTTAAACTGAAGGGAAAGGTCGCGAGTGCGCAACGAGTCGAGCATAAGACGAAGTCGCTTTATGCTTTTGCCATGAAGAATGTTTTCGACGAATGACATACTTTGCTGATTTCTTGTTAGATTCCTAATTTCTCAATCTTGCGGTATAAAGCAAATCGTGTGATGCCTAAGAGTTCTGCTGCACGGGTGAGATTGCCATTGCTCGCAGATATGGCACGAGCAATAGCTTTGCGTTCAAGCTCATCAAGGTTATAGGTCACTCCGATTTCATCCTGACAATCATTGCCAGAGTTGCTTCCGTCACCCTCCATTGAGAATGTACTTTTTCTTTCCAGCGGAATGTCATCCGCTTCGAGAATAGCCTTGTCTGAGAGGACGATGGCTCTTTCTATGCTGTGCTGCAGTTCACGGATATTGCCGGGCCATGAATGTTGCAAGAGTTTTTGTTTGGCTGATTCAGCAAGCGTCGGAACGAGCTTACCATATTTGACAGCCATGTTGCCGATGAAATGCTCTGCAAGCAGAATGACATCGTAGCCGCGTTCACGCAAAGGTGGCAGGTGAAGCTCTATTGTGTTGATGCGATACAACAGGTCCTGGCGGAACGCACCCTCTCTGACCTTAGCATAGAGATTTGCATTTGTTGCACAGATGAGTCGCACATCAACATTCTTTGACTTGTTGCCTCCGATGCGCGACACCACTCGTTTCTCAATGACCGTTAGCAGTTTCTGCTGAGTCTGAGCGGAAAGGTTGCCTATCTCGTCAAGGAACAATGTGCCGCCATCTGCAGACTCTACTCGCCCTTCTTTTGCGTTTTTGGCATCGGTAAAGGCTCCCTTCTCATAGCCAAACAGCTCGCTTTCAAACAATGTTTCAGGAATGCAACCAAGATCGATGCAGACGAATTGCTTGTCGCTGCGTGTCGAGAGTTCGTGAAGTGCGTGAGCTGCCACATCCTTGCCTGTGCCGTTCTCGCCTGTTATCAGAACATTGGCATCTGTAACCGCCACTCGTGCTATCTGACGTTTCATTTCAATTATGGCAGGGCACTCGCCTATCATGCGACTGAAAGTCTCGTCTTGAACCGACTGTACTGCTTCTCGCCCTTGTCGGCTATAACTCAACTCGATGGCACTGTGCACAGTGTCGAGCATCTTTTGTTTGTCCCATGGTTTAGGAATGAAATCTATGGCTCCTGCCTTGATGGCACGAACCGCCTTCTCCGTATCTACATATGCCGTGATGAACAGCACCACGCTTCTCGGATTATGTTTCAATATTGCTTCAAGCCATTCATAGCCTTCTTCACCACTGATAGCATCACGGCGGAAGTTCATGTCGAGAAGTATAACATCAGGGGCAAAGCTATCCATGAACTCGATGATTCGTTCTGGCTTAGTTATAGCTCTGATAGCTTCGACACGAGGCTTCAGCAGAAGGTTGAGAGACAAGAGGACATCTTCATTGTCGTCAACCAAGAGTATTTTTCCTTTTTTGGATTCTTCCATCTTTGTTTTCAAATTACCCAAAACAGATATGACCGCTCGTAAAGCGCTCGTAAAATCGCTCGTAAACCGCTGGTAAATTTATGGATTTACGAGCGCCCATGTTGACTTGTTTCCACCAACAGTTTTATTTTTTATCAGCCCCTGTATTCTTAGCTTTTTAAGTATATTCTCAATCTTATATTCCTTCTGTTTGTCAGTCAACTGATCGGGTAGAAGGTCAAATAGCAACTTAACTATTTCAGCCTTACTCAAAGTGCCATGATCTTTTAGAGAATCAAGCAGGAAAGCCTCGCATTTCTTTGAGTCAAGTCCTTTGTGCTTTGTGTATTCTACCTTTTGATCCGTAGCTTGTGCAATTCTCTTTGACACATAGATATTAGGTATACGTCCTTCTATCAAATGGCGCTTGCGAAGCATTGCAACAGCCTCTTTTGTGATTTCATATCCCTTTTGTACTCGGTCAAGCAAGACTGCATCAGTCAGTGACATGTCTTGATTCTCCAGAAGTGTGAGACTGTAGTTCTCGTCAATTACATTACCAGGCATTGTAAGGATGGTCTCTGTTGAAGTTGACTTGTCGTAGTCGGGCATTGGCAGAAAACGCTCCTTCTGACTCACAAACATCTTGTGGATTCCGTAACCTTGTGAATCAATCATCTTGATATTTACCATCGCCTTTACCAAGGCTGGATTCCTGTAGTCGGTAGGTGTCTTCTCGCCAGTAATGTACATACTGTAGTTCCCCTCGAAGAAACATCCGGCATTACGGAAGGTCAGTTGGTTCTTGTCCTCAGTAACGATAATACGAGAACTTTTCTCAAAATTCTGATGTGCTATGGCATTGTGTAATCCTTCAAGAATGCTCTCTGTATCATACTTCCATACTTCCGCAGGAATCAGCGAGTTCTTTGGGTATATTTTGAACCTGTAGTTTCGTATTCTCGCAAGCAGTTTTGACGTGCTTCGTATATAAGGAATGGTGTAGATGTCACCGAAGGTCTCTCCATCTTGAAAACACTTCCATACAATCTGGGAGATATGATTTAAGCGATATGCCTCCTCCTCACGACCAACAAGTAGAAGCGTGGTATTCGTGATTTTTCCGCCGATAGTTAGATTTGCCTTGTCTAGGAACACCCTGTCATCCCACAAGTCACAATCTTTTGAATATTGAGGGAAACGCTGCTTGTAACCTTCACGAGCCAGTTTTATGGCTTCTTTATCAAGGCACTCAAGAGTTGCATCTTCAACAACCTGAGCCGACCAGTCATACACTACATCACGCTCTTCAAGGATTGCCTCTAGTCTTGAATCCGTCATTTCAACCAAGCTGTCGTCTATTCTCTGCCAAGCTTTGTTGTGGGCATAGACAGGGCGACGTTTCATGTGCTTGGGGATGTTTATAACCCAGACCGTCTTGTGCGTATCGTCAGTTTTGAATTCCTGCACAGCTAATCCTTCTGTTGGAAGATTGGTGCATTGATCTTTCAACCTTAATCGCGCTTTTGTCAGATCGTAGTTGTAAGTATCTGTTCCTACTATCTCCAGTGTCTTATCAACCACACCAATCACAAGATAGCCACCCTCCATATTGGAAAGAGCGGAAACATAAGAAATGACATCATCCTTTTCTTTGCCGTTAAAGTCGTTCTTAAGGTTCTTGAACTCCTTCCATTCGCAGGACTCGTCTTCCTTGGGGTAGTATTTCAGAAGATATTGTTGCAGTTCTAATTCTGTCATAATGTCTCTATTGTTTGGTGAGCTTCCTAAGCATCAGCATTCTCGCTACTGGTATATCTTTTGATCCTTACGAGTTCGGTATAATCCATCTCCAGAACCTTTGAGATTCTTGCAAGCATGTCAAGTGAGGGCTGTGATGAGTTTGTACACCATTTGCTTACAGTAGCAGGATTGACATCCAGCTGCTCTGCAAGCCACTTGTTTGTTTTTTGCTTTTCTGCCAATGCAACTTTGATGCGGTTTAAGTTTTTGTTCTCAGCCATTACACATTATTTATTATTATGGCGCAAAGTTACATAAAATAATTCAGATACAAGAGAATATATTGTTAAATAAATAAATATTGAGCTGATTTATTGAAAATATTTCACTTTTGCAATGTTTTACTGGCGAAAATTGTAGTGAAATCAATCTGACAACAAGATGTTTTTAGATCTGCACGCTAAACGAAAGCTGTAGTAGATGGCTTTATTTAGTTGTTGAACAACTTCTCCCAAAATGTTACTATCATGTTACTCGCAAATGTACAAAGTATATCTAAATAACTATATTACAATAGAATAAT
>JAGHVI010000214.1 GCA_018064385.1 Candidatus Minthenecus merdequi | reverse complement strand
CGCTTTAGCAAAAGCAGCAAGATGCAAAAATAAATTCAAAAGCGTCCAATTATGGAACATCCTCTTATATAACATACAAACATAATTAATAGAACCACCCTAAAAGCCAAAATTACCAGTCGGTCGTCCTGTCGCTGGCATATTTCAATATGCGGGAGGAAAGTCCGGGCAACGCAGAGCACCATGCTTCTTAACGGGAAGTGGGCAGTGATGTTCAGGTCAGGCAGAAGAAAATAACCGCCATATTCTTTATGTTATGGTAAGGGTGAGAAGGTGGGGCAAGAGCCTACCGCAGTGATGGTGACATCACTGGCTGTGCCGCCATGGGTTGAAAGTTCAAGTATATCAACGTTATTAGGGTTGCTCGCCCGAGTTGAGTGGGTGGAACGATAGAGCCTTCGGGTGACCGTTGGCGTAGATAAATGACAGGAACTGACATCAATGTCAGTACAGAACCCGGCTTACAGATTGACTGGTTTTTTTATTGTTTATGTTGTTCATACCAAAGCTGGTATGAGTTGAAAATATTTTGCCAGACAATATACATCCCTGGTGCAAGTGACGTGACAGGTGATAGAAATGTGGATGCCATCCATATGGCAAGTACTGTATTTTTCTGCCCAAGAGATTGCCCCGAAGCTATTGCGTCTCCTGTGTTGCGACCGATTCTCTTGCCTACAAAAAACTGCATAGCGCATACAGCCATTGAACCGATTAGCATTCCTATAATCACATGCCAATTTGCTTGTATTTCATCGAAGGAAGGATAATCAGTTATAAAGGTCTTTACTACAATTCCCATTGCAATTGTTAGAGCTATAGCCCACATGTAGAAGGCTAAATCGGATATTGAGGTCAATTTTGCATGCAATTTTGGTGTAAAGCGAAGCAGCAATTGGGCAACAATAAATGGAAATATAAGCAGAGGAAAAACTTTGCTGATTATATGCCAAAAAGCTACCCAAAATGTCATACCTCCCTGAGGATATATTGCTGGAAAAAAAGCTGGTACAACTACAGCTACAACTACATTACATAATAGTGTATATGTTGTGATACTCGCCACATTGCCGTGAAGTTTGTTTGTGACAATTGCTGCTGCAGTGGCAGTAGGGCATATTACACACACCATTACTCCTTGCGCAACTATTGTGTTATATGATTTCAGCATGTAATATATGGCGATGGCTCCTATTATCTCAACAGCCAAAAGATAGAAATGTGACATACGCAGTCGCAGGTCTTCAATGCGAACTTTGCAGAATGTTAGCAGCAACATCGTGAATATCAAAGCAGGCGATATGACTGCCAGTGCGCCAATCCATTTGTAGAATATAACCCCGATTATCATTGATATCGGTAGAGTCCAGTTTTTCAGAAAGCGTATCATGAATTATTTGCTGAATCTATGTCAGTCTCGTAAAAAATTTGGTTGAGAATTTGAACGAATGGGCTTTGTGATTTTTGTTTTTCTTTATATTCGTCAAGTATTTGCTGTAATTCTTTTATTTCATCATTTGTAAACCAATTTGTTATCTGAGTATCACAAAAAATGTCTTGTTTCGGCAGACACGCGTATGAAGAGATGACGAACATCTTCAAAGTGTCCAGTTTGCGCAATTCCGCTTCTTTCACCGCAGCATTTATGCGCTTTACAGCCAAATCAATGTCTGAACATCGTGAAAGTATGTTCTGTTCAATATGTTGGATTATGTTTCCGTTGAAAACATTACCTGCCTTTTGTGCTATTTCAGCAGCCATTTCTTTACCTTTCTCCGAAAGCATTTTATCTGAATCTGGTGTGATGTTAACGCGAGTCAGGTCAAGTCTGTCTGCATCAATGCAGGTGTCAATAGTTATGTCACCAGATGAAGTCGTACGTGTCGTATGTTCTCGACATGCTTGAGTTAGTTGTGAAAATTGCTTGTCGGTTAGGAAGCCAAGAAGTGTATCCCTCAGTTCTGCTATTGCTTCTGCCGCTCTTGGTCCATGAGTGAAATCACGACCATTGTCAATGCGTTGATAATCGTGGAAACATGCAAATAAAGATACTACAGTAATATCAATTTCTAAGTCTGATTCAGCCATTTTATGACCAAATTCCTCAACTTTTTTCCAATGGGATATACCATGAATGCCTGATATTTGTTCTTTAGAGGGAACGCCTTGCGCATACTTCCAGCAACGTTTTATGTTGTTCATTTCGCTAATGCCTTGTTTGTTCACCGTATATAAATCGAACTTTTGCTTGTGAATTTTGTGTATTTTTATCGTTGCAAAGTTACAACAATTTTATGAAAAATACAAGAATGAACCCAAATAAAAAAAGTGGAAAGTTTTATTGAAAAAAAGTTGTGTAATCAAAGAAAAAATGCTACCTTTGCAGCGTAATTGTATAATAGTATATTTATGGAAAACCAAAGCAGAATCATAACCCTAATCTTTTTGCTGTCACTTGTTTTGATTGCTTGTAAGGTTCAGAAAGCCCCAGGTGCATACGCACCTGCAAAGAGCAAAATTCCACAGGAAAAACTTAAACAAGTGGCTTCTGATTCAGTTGTCGTTGTGCCAGAACCTGATCGCGTGGTTAGAGTTAGGTCGGGAAACGAGACTGTTGACAGCACTTCTCAAGACTTTGTGGCTGTTGAACCTTCTACCGATGTGGTGGCTGACCCAGAGCCTATTATTGAAGTGATTCCTGTTGATACTGTCAATACCGACACTGTTGATTCCTTAAATAATGAAGTTCCCGAAGAACCAATCGAAAAAAATGAACTTGTTGAACAGAGTGTTACACGTTTTGAAAAATTTACAGTCGTTGAGGGACAGGGCAATGTTGAACTCAAGACTTATCATGTGGTTATTGGAAGTTTCGGTAAACAAGAAAATGCCGTAAATCTCCAATCTCAGATGAAACCTGAATATGAGCCAATACTTGTGGTCAACGAAAGAGGAATGTATCGCGTTTTGCTCGTCTCGTTCGATACATATCAAGAAGCAAAAGAAAAAATAGCCGAAATACTTGACCAATTCCCAGATGCTTGGTGTTTGGTTCAGCAGAATAACTGATGGAATACTCCTTGAGAATATTGGGTAGTGGATCTGCTAAACCATCCATAAACAGATTCCAAACTTCTCAGGTGCTGCAAATGCGTGAGAGACAATTTCTAATCGATTGCGGCGAAGGTACACAGACCAGATTGAGGCAATACAATTCGCGGACTGCAAGACTCAATCACATTTTCATTTCGCACCTACACGGAGACCATTGCTTAGGATTGGTTGGTCTTATATCAACATTCGGAATGTTGGGTAGAACAAACGACCTCGTTATACACTCTCATCCAGACCTCGAACGTGTAATTGGCGAACAAATAAAATTTTTTGCCGCAGATTCTCTTTTTAAGGTGATTTTTGAACCTTTTAACCCAGAAACAAGCGAGATAATTTTTGAAGACAAAGCTGTTACCGTAAGAACATTGCCTCTGAAGCATACAGTGCCAACTTGTGGTTTTTTGTTCGAAGAAAAACAATTACCAAGGCACATAAATAAAGAGATGGCAGATGCTTTTAACGTGCCTATAGCATTCTATAAAGAATTGAAAGACGGTATTGACTTTATTACTCCTGATGGCGAAGTGGTTGAAAACCGCAGACTGACTACAGAACCAACTGCTCGCAAAAGGGTGGCTTATATGTCAGACACTGCTTATAGTGAAAAAAATTTGCAATGGATTGAGGGTGTTGACCTGCTGTATCACGAATCAACCTACCTCTCTGACATTGATATAATAAAACTGAAGACCCGAAAACATAGTTCTGCTGCTCAGGCGGCTGAATTGGCAAAAAAAGCTGGAGTTAAGAAACTTATTTTAGGCCATTACTCGTCAACTTATACCTCCAGCAAACCATTTCAAGACGAGGCAAGGACAATATTCCTCGAGAGTTATGCCGCAAATGATGGGGATACATTTGAATTTTGAATGACACAATCGCATAAATGATAAAAGGAATAATCATAATAGAATTTCTTTCGATAATGGCAAGTCCTGCTAACGTTGAAAAGTTGTGGGATGATGCTAAGGTCGCTTTTGACTCTTACAAGTTTGACTTGGCAATTGAACTTATTGATACTTACACAACCAATGCACGACATAATAAGAACAATGATGCTCAATGTGCTGAATTAAGAAGTCGAGCAGTGCATGCCGTTGATATGATGGATAATATTGAAGAAGTTACTATTCTTGATAGCATAAAGTGTACCAAAGGTGAAATGCTTGATTTTATCTACGTTCCGCGCGAATCTGGAACACTGAAGATGCTTGACACTGGTGGTGTGAGATTCTCTACTGGACGTGGCGACAAAAACATTGTAGCTGAGAACGAAAATGGTCAGTTTGACCTCTTCCTTAAATATTCTGATGGCGAGAAACGTAAACTGCCTGAAATTGTAAACAGCAAGACTAACGAAAATTATCCGTTCGAACTTACCGATGGAACAACGCTTTATTTTGCTTCTGATGGTCACAGCACAATTGGTGGTTACGACCTCTTTATGACCAGATATAACAACGAGACGCAGACCTACTCTGAACCTATGCATATCGGTATGCCGTTCAATTCTATTTATAACGACTATATGATGGTCATTGACGAAATGTCAAATGTTGGTTGGTTTGCCACAGATAGATATCAAAATGACGATACAGTGGTGATATACAAGTTCAATGTGACAGAACAAAAAGAGTTGCTTGCCCAAGAATTGGACAATGAGACAAAGATTGCTACTGCGCAGATGAAAAGATATAAGATGGGTTATGTTGGACCTAAGGATGCTGACGAAGTTGTAAGTGCGCACGTCGAAATTGAAACCTTTTCTTTTGTAGTGAACGACACACTGATATATACCAGTGAAAAACAATTCAAAGACTCATTGAGCCTTGTAAAATTCCATAAGATTAAAGAACTCGAGAAAGCGATTAACCTTCAAAGTATTATTCTGGAAGGTAAGAAACGTGAGTTTTATACTTCTGATAATCAGGCTGATCGTGCCTTGTTGCGAAAAGAAATACTTGAGGATGAAGAGTTTATCGTTGAATCTCGTAAGCAAATCTCAGAACTGACAAAAGAAATTAGAAAATTAGAATATTTGAAATTATGATGAGTGAAATTATTGTTGGAGTACTGGTGCTTGTCAGCGTCATATTCCTTGTCTTGGAAATTTTCCTCTTCCCTGGAATTTCGATATGCGGCTTAATTTCTGTTGCATTCGGAGGTGTGGCTGTATGGTATGCGTTCCAGAATCTTGGTATGACAGCCGGCCTTATAACAGTGATTATATGGCTCGTAGTGTTGGCTCTTGGTATCTGGACTTTTGTCAAGAGTAAAGCATTGGACAAAATGTCGCTCAACACAGCGTTAAATGAGACTCAAAGCCTTTATGATATTGACAAAGTTCAGGTCGGTGAGTATGGTGTTACTGTCTCCAGACTTGCTCCTATGGGAAAAGTCAGAATAAAAGGACGCGAGTATGAAGCTAAATCTGAAGACGGCTTTATTGACCAAAAAGCCGAAATCCAAGTTGTTTCTGTCGAAGATAATCATCTAATCGTTAAACTAAAATAATTGACTATGGAAATTTTAACTGTCGTTTTTGTCGTAGTTGCATTTGTGTTTCTATGCATCTTTTTCTATTTCGTGCCTTTTTCTTTATGGCTGTCTGCAAGAGTCTCAGGTGTGAAAATTTCTCTCATTCAACTCTTCTTGATGCGCATCCGAAAAGTTCCGCCTTCAGTAATCGTTAATGCAATGATTGAGGCTCACAAGGCTGGTATCAATACTATTTCACGTGATGAACTTGAAGCTCATTATTTGGCTGGTGGTCACGTCGTTAGAGTGGTTCATGCTCTTGTGTCTGCTGCAAAAGCCGACATCAATCTTTCATTCAAAACTGCCACAAGTATTGACCTCGCTGGTCGTGACGTATTTGAGGCTGTTCAAATGAGTGTAAACCCTAAAGTTATTGATACTCCTATTGTCTCTTCTGTCGCTAAAGATGGTATTCAATTGTTAGCAAAAGCACGCGTCACAGTCCGCGCAAACATCAAACAGTTGGTCGGTGGTGCTGGCGAGGAGACTGTCCTCGCTCGTGTAGGCGAAGGTATCGTATCTTCAATCGGTTCAAGCGAATCCCATAAAAGCGTACTTGAAAATCCAGATTCTATATCCAAACTGGTGTTAACTAAAGGATTGGATGCTGGAACAGCGTTCGAAATATTGTCTATCGATATTGCTGATGTTGATGTTGGTAAGAATATCGGTGCACAGTTGCAAATGGATCAAGCAAATGCAGACAAGAATATTGCTCAGGCAAGTGCCGAAAAACGTAGGGCTATGGCTATCGCTCTTGAACAAGAGATGAAAGCTAAGGCTCAAGAAGCAAAAGCTCGTGTCATTGAAGCTGAATCTCAGGTTCCTCTTGCTATGGCCGAGGCATTCCGTAATGGTAACCTTGGTATCATGGATTATTACAAAATGAAAAATGTCGAGGCTGACACTAACATGAGGCAGTCTATAGCCGGTCCTCAGCAATCAAAAAAAGATTGAATAAATAATGCAACTAATCAAAAGTGCCTCTGAACTTAAATCCCTGTTGTCCGAGGCGAGACGAGGTGGCAAAAGTGTGGGCTTCCTTCCAACTATGGGAGCATTGCACGAAGGACATCTGACGTTGGCACGTCGTGCTGTCAGCGAGAACGACATTTCCGTTGTTTCTGTATTCGTCAATCCTACGCAATTTAACAATAAAGTTGACTTGGAAACATATCCAAGAAATGTGGCAGAGGATGCCCGCAAACTTTCAGAGGTAGGCGTCAATTTCGTCTTTGCTCCTGTCGTTGAGGAGTTTTATTCCAAAGATGAATTGAACAATCGTTTTCAATTTGATTTCGGAGGATTGGATCAGGTTATGGAGGGTAAGTTCCGTCCAGGTCATTTCAATGGTGTTGTACAGGTGGTTAGCAAATTGTTCTCCATTGTTGAACCAACCAAAGCCTATTTTGGCGAAAAAGATTTTCAGCAACTTGCAATCATTCGCAGAATGGTGAAGGTTATGAATTTCAATATCGAAATAGTTGGTTGCCCAATAGTTCGTCAAGTGGATGGACTTGCTCTTTCCAGCCGTAACGCTCTTCTTTCAGACGACCAACGTCAACTTGCTACTAACATCCATGCTGTTTTGTCCGAAAGTGTACAATTCGTTGGACAAACCTCTGTTCAAGAGTTGCATAATTCAACCATAGCAGCCATCAACCGTCACGATGGACTTGAGGTCGAATACTACGACATCGTGGATGGTTTGACCTTGAAAAGTATTGGTAGATGGGACGATTCAGACTATATAGTCGGCTGTATAACAGTCTATTGTGGTAAAGTACGACTGATAGACAACATCAGATTGAAATAAGGAAAATGTATATAAATCTTTTGAAAAGCAAGATTCATCGTGTTCATATTACGGAATCTAATCTGAATTATATTGGCAGTATAACCATTGACCAAAATTTGATGGATGCAGCCGATATTTTGCCAAACGAAAAAGTTCAGGTCGTTGACAACAATAATGGCGCAAGGTTTGAGACATACGTTATTCCAGGCGAGCGAGGTAGTGGCGTTATATGTTTGAATGGTGCTGCTGCTCACTTAGTTAATGTCGGTGATGTTGTTATAATTATGGCATATACTTGGATGGAACGCTCTGAGGCTGAGAGTTTCAAACCTTGCGTCATCTTTCCCGATACTGCGACAAATAAACTTATTTAATGCACTCTGTAATCTAATATTACTCCCATAAAACGTTGGCGAACCTCTATTTTTCAGATGTCGAAACAATTAAAGGAAAATGGTCACTTATGCCTCCATTGTAAAAGTTGCCGAGAAATGTGCGCCGTGGGTGACCATCTTTATCTTTCAGCCATTCTGGACTATAGATTGTAGCTGAAGGTTTTAGTTGAATACCAGATGCTCCCTCAAGCATTGCTCCTGATACTATTATATGATCAAGAATACTCCATTCTTCTTGATAAAAATAAGTACCAAAACCTTCATTATGAAGTGTCCAAGTGAGATTGTATAATGAGTCGTATGAATGATTTGAGGTTGGCGGCACAGCCTTCAAAACATCATAAAGGGCAACGTCTGAGGGACTGTCATTGAAATCTCCCATAATCAGAATATTAGCGACCGAGTCAGTGGCAAGTATGCTGTCTGTCATATGCTTTATAAATGCTGCCACTTTACATCGGAGTGGGGTAGTGGCTATCGCTCCTCCTCTCCGTGAAGGTGCGTGAACTTGTATTACATTTATGATGCCGTGATTATGCAAATGTCCGCGGACATATAGTATCTCGCGTGGTACATTCTCTATTTTTGTGGCAAAAGAAGTATCTACTGTGAACACATCTTTTCTGTAGAGCAATGCCACATCAATTCCTCGAGTATCAGAACTTTCATAATGCACAAAACCATAGTTCAGCCGTGAATAACGACCTGTGGTCATTCGTATTAACACACTATCGTTTTCTATCTCACAGAGTCCTACAAGCACTGGCAGTTCTTCTTGCGCTGTTATTACTTGCATTATGCGGTGAATTTTTGTGCGCAAACGTGTTTCGTTCCACCGTTTTTCGCCCATTGGTGTAAATTCAGTGTCGTTCTTTAACGTATCGTGACGTGTGTCAAAGAGATTTTCGACATTATATGTCATAAAAGTAAGTTGGAGTAAAACGAGTAACAATTTCATAGTCAAGAAATTCTTATTTATGTGACGAAAAAGTCTATTTCTGTGCAAAGATAGTTCTTTTTTTTGTTTGCGAAATGAAATAAATTTATTATTTTTGCACTCCAAAAGATTACGCTATTTTTATATGAAACCAACCCTTTTTATTCTTGCCGCAGGTATGGGTAGCCGTTATGGCGGACTCAAACAATTGGATGGTGTAGGACCTTCCGGTGAAACAATTATGGATTATTCTGTATATGATGCCATTCGTGCCGGATTTGGCAAAATAGTTTTTGTTATCAGACACGATTTTGAACAGGACTTTCGCGAAAAAGTCTTGTCAAAATACTCGGCTCATATCCCTGTCGAAGTCTGTTTCCAAAGCGTCGATGCTTTGCCAAAAGGTTTTACTTGCCCTGAAGGAAGAACAAAACCTTGGGGTACAAATCATGCCGTACTAATGGCTAAAAACGTTATAAAAGAGCCTTTCGCTGTTATCAATGCTGACGATTTCTATGGCCGAAACGGTTTTGAAGTATTGGCTGAGGATCTCTCCCGTCTTAATGGCTCACATGGTGACTACAGCATGGTGGGATACCGTGTTGGCAATACTTTGTCTGAAAGTGGTACTGTTAACCGTGGTGTATGTGCCAAGGATAGAAGCAACTATCTTACTGATGTCGTTGAACGTATCAATATTGGTAAAAACGCAGAAGGCAAAATCGTCTATCCAGACGGAGATAATGAGGTCGAATTAGACAAAAATACACCTGTTTCAATGAATATGTGGGGCTTCACTCCTGATTATTTCCAATATTCAGAAGATTATTTCGTTGATTTCCTCAAAGAAAGCATCAACAAGGATAAATCCGAATTTTATATCCCTGTTGTGGTTAATGACCTCATAAAGAAAGGTAAAGCGCGTGTTCGCGTGCTTGACACTACTGCTACTTGGTTTGGAGTGACGTATAACAATGACCGTCCTATGGTTGTCGCAAAACTTGCCGAACTTGTTAAAAACGGCGAATATCCATCGCCTCTCTTTTCAAAATGATAATGAATAAAAAATTTCTCACTTTGGCTATTGCCTTGATGTCCTTCTTATGTGTATCCGCTCAGGAGTATAATCACAGCATTGGCTTGACTGTTGGCTCATTGAGTGGTTTCAGTTACAAATATTGGGCAACTGAGGATTTCGCCTTCCAATTGGATATCGGCTTTCAAGCAATTGAAACCAGAACATCAGGTATATTAATCAGTGGTCCTGGTCTTGACGACAATTCTAAATTTGTTAAACGAATAACATACTACGGAGGAAGATTGAATCCTAATTTGTTGTGGCAAAAGGAGATTGCTGAGGATTGGAATTTGTTTCTCGGCGGTGGTTTTTCTGCTGATTTGATACGTGACGTTGAAATTAAGGATTTGGGCTACATTAATCCAGTTATCACCACGTGGAGTTCAAGTAACAAATATGCTGTGAAATTTGGTCTCAATGCAATTATGGGTATTGAATATTGTCTATCGGGACCTTTGAATCTCTCATTGGACTTTAGACCTGGTTATACAGTTGCATACGACAACATTGATGCTGGGTATAAGTATTATTTAGGTGCTTTCGACTGGAATCTCTGTCTCGGATTGAGGTTCAGAATATGAACAGACTTCAATAGGGATTACATCTTTTTTGTTCCCCAAAAACATTCCTTTTTTTTTCCGCCCCCCCCCTCCAGCCGGTGCGGAAACGGTACTCCTTACCGGCCACACTTGCGGCCCGCAAAATTTACTCAAGTTTCACCTGTTCAGCCTGGAAGGCTGTACTATATCGCTGATATACCGAGTACATAGTGCTCGGTATATCAGCGATATAGTACATCTGCCTGGAACACTCGTGCAAGTGAGTGCAGAGTCAAGTGGTTGGTGAGCTTGTCGAACCATGCTTGGACTATGCCGAGTGCAGCCGAGTTTGGGTTTACCCAATAGCCCATAACATATTAGCCTAGGGCAGAGTGCGAAGCGCGTCGCCCTAGGTATGCAAGCAATTCCAACCTCAAATACGCTGCAACGCAGCACAACAATCATCGTACATTTGTTGTGCTGCGTTGCAGCGTATTTTATCAAAAAATAAATTCAAAAACCCTTGCATATATCAAAAAAACTCCTTACCTTTGCGCAACCTACTCCATACGGACAGTGAATATGATTATCAATCA
>JAGHVI010000062.1 GCA_018064385.1 Candidatus Minthenecus merdequi | reverse complement strand
CAAGATGTCAAAAGAAACTTCAAAAACACCAAAAAGTTTATTTGTTACTTGTCTTTATATTTCTTTCTTAATGGTGAATTTTTAGAACTCACCTTATGTTTGTAGTTTATTTCAGAATCGTCTCAACATCATTTACAGAACCACCCAATAAATTGTTACGACAAAAATCCATAGCAGAATAAGCTGTCATATCAACCTGGACAGGAACAATAGAGATGTAGCCATCGTTCATTGCAACTTGATCAGCGTCAGGGTCATCCTTCTCGGTATTGAAAAAGTCACCCACCATCCAATAATATTTGACAGGACGAGGAGCATTGTCTGGTGTGAAATCGTTTGCCCAACGGCCTGACGCCTGCCGACAGACACGCAAACCCTTGACTTCACCGACAGGAGCATTGACATTAAGACAGATATCCTTTGGAAGCCCTTTTTCCAACACACGCTCAATGATTTTCTCGAAATAAGGAAGACAGTATTGGAAAGAGACATCAAAACTATGGTCGTTGATAGAGAGCCCTACGGAAGGAACATCGTGCATAGCACCTTCGATGGCTGCGCCCATAGTGCCTGAATATAGCACATTAACAGAGGCATTTGAGCCATGGTTTATGCCCGAGATAACAAGATCCGGTGTGCGGTCAAGCAATTGCGACATAGCCAGTTTAACACAATCAGCAGGAGTACCAGTACATGACCAAAATGTTATGTTATCTTCGTGTTTTACAACCTTTACCGATACCGGGTAGTTAATTGTAAGAGCTGAAGATTGCGCAGAACGAGGACCATCAGGAGCAACGACAACGACCTCGCCGTGATGAGAAGCCATCTTGGCGAGTTGCTGTATTCCTGGGGCTTGAATTCCATCGTCGTTTGTAATAAGTATAATTGGCATAAATGCAGTAATTTTAGTGTTTCAACCGTCTGACAGCAAAAGCAGAGAAAATAAATGAAACTAAAAGAAAATAAACGAGGTCGCGTGAGTCAATCACCCCACGAGCAATAGACTCGTAGTGACTGTGTACGCCAAAACGACTTACAGCATAAGCGAACTGACCACTGAAAAGACTGCCAACGAGTTCAAAGCCGTAATAGAGGAGAAAACAAGCGATTGCAGAGGTAATAAAGACTACTATCTGGTTCTTGCTGAGGGAAGAGCCAAAAATTCCTACTGAGAGATAGACAAGGGCAAGGAAGAGAAGTCCTATCCACGACCCCCAAAAAGCGGCAGAATCAGTATTCCAACGAGGTTCAGACAGCAGATTGACGCTCAACCACCAAAACAGAGTTGGCAACAGCGCAACAACCACAACAGTCCACGAAGCCAACAGTTTGCCGAATACGATGCTCCAACGACTGACAGGCTTGGTAAGTAATAGTTCGAGAGTGCCGGTTTGACGTTCCTCGGCAATCAACCTCATTGTTACAGCAGGACAGAGAAAAAGATAAAGCCAAGGTGCAAGACGGAAAAGCGACTCAAGAGAGGCATAACCCGAATCAAGCACATTCCACTCTCCAGGAAAAACCCATAGGAAAAGAGAGGTTCCAACAAGAAATATCGCTATCACCACATAACCCATAGCAGTGGTAAAGAATAGGTTCAGTTCTTTTCGATAAATTGTAAACATATTCTACTCTATAAAAAGTTTTTTTTCAAAACTATCAATATTCTGCAAGGCATAACTCCAAGCAACGCTGATCTCAATGATAAACCAGACGCACTGCAACCACAGCAGAAAAAGCGGCAGGACTGCAAGCGAACCATATATAACGTTGTAACTGGTCAGAAAAACCTGTACATAAATATAGATATATTTCAGGATATCAATCAATATTGCACATACCAACGCAGGAACAAGAACTTTGCTCAGCTGTACCTTAGTGTTAGGCAAATAGCAAAACATAACAAGGAAGAAAATGGTCAGAGGGATTACCGTTATGGCTGGTGATAGAAGCAACAGAATGTTTCCGATAAGGTCATAATCTTCGATAAGAGACTGGAAAAGCAAGACCTTGAGATTGACGAAGAGAGTCAGAAGCAAGATAAGGAAAAAAACAATATACAGAAAAACAAAATCGCGAAAAAGTTTGAAACCCAACGGACGCTCGTTCACCCCCCATATACCGCTGAAAGAGATGTCAATCTTGTTCATCAGCGAATAAAGTGGATAGAGCATAAAGCCAACTCCAACAAGAATAATAGTTTGGTTACTGGTATTTTTTAAATAGTTATGAACCAACCCAACAACATTTTCAGCCACCTCTGGCTGACCATGAAGCACAGTTGCAAGCCAATTGATAAACACTTCGTCCAAGCCACAAATACGAGCAACGGCAAAAAGCACCGCAACGAGTGGTATAAGCGAAGTAAATGTAGCGTATGTCAATGCTGCAACATCCTTTGAATAAAGACTGTTGTCATTGATTCTACGCCAAGCCAGATAGGCAATTTTCAATCGGTTTGACTTGATTTTCCGGAACAGATTAAATTTCATAAACTACTTTTTGCCAAACTCAGAGTCAATCATAAGTAAAGCGGGGGTGACACAAGTTCTTATTCATATAGTTTTGTTATTTTAGAGTCAGGAAAATAGTGAGCTAAAATTTTATCGAAAGTGAAGCCCTCAGTTGCCATAACAGCAGCACCAATCTGGCATAAGCCCACTCCGTGTCCCCAACCAATACCATGAAGAATGAACTTTCCGTTGATGTGTTCGATGGAGAAATTGGAACTGTAGAGGTGCGATTCGGAGAGCCATTTGCGTATTTCGAGTTCCTTACCAACCTCTATTTCACATTTGCTGCCGACAATCTTAAGTCGGTAAATTCTGCCAGACGCACCACGTTCAAGTGGAATAAGGTCAATGATTTCGCCAAAATCAATTCCAGACCTGCGACAAATAAGTTCCGAAAGTTCCGCTTCAGAATATTCCACAACCCAGTCATGAAAATGGACAGTCTCGCGGTCGTAGTCATTAAGAATCTGGCGAAGTGCATTCTCGTCATGCGTATCACAATAAGGACATTCGACAGGTTGAAGGTAGTCATAATCCTGGTCAGCCCAAGCAGTCGAAAAGCGTTCGGTTTTTCCGCCACAACATTTCGAGAAACGTGCATCGCAAATCTCGCCACGGTATGAGAGCACACAACCGCGGGTTTCAGCCACAGCACGTAGCGCATTCTCGTTAACAATTCTCGTAATACCCTGATAACGTTGACAATGATCATCAGCGCAAACATCGAAAAGAGTATGTGCGTCACGCTCATACCATTTGATATATGCCTCGGTGCTCTCGTGCACAGAGGTGTCGCAGTTGTTAATTCTGAGTAACCAGGAACGGGACATAATGGCATGAGCCTTGAGCAGTTCGAGACCTGCATTTGCGCTCATCTCGCTCGAAATGACCGACTGCAAATAATCCTCAACCTTGATGCGGTTAATGACTACGGTTCTCTCCATATCACGTTTTAGCACCAGCGAACCCTTGAATGACTGATTTTCACGACGTTCCCAGTGAAAGCCGATACCTATGGTGACATTTTTGATGGTAAACGACGAACTCTGCGACAGAGGGATAATGACAGCCTCGACATCACGGAACGTAACACTCTGCATATCATAACGTTCATGGGTGTCAGTGTTCAAGAAAATCCCATTAAACGACACCTCAACCTCCTCGCACGTCATAATTCCTACGCTGACAACAGGTTCACCTTCCTCTGTTGGCCATTGATTTTTTTTTATAGAACTCACCATAAGTTATAAACTGAAAGAAACCTGTTTATAAATGCTGCGAACATCCTCGGCTGACAATCTATCATAATCCTCTTGACGAGGAGCAATCATAATGCCACACATCTCAATAGTGCCTGGCGAAATCATAATATTTTCATCACCTTCGGCAGAATATTGCCAAGGACGATACATAGCACGAGGAATAACGAACAATCGCCATCCGCCATTGATATATTGACACACAAGGTTCATCATAGGTTCGTAATCCTCATCAGAATCTTTATGCATCAGCTGGAGCAATTGACCGAACCTTTGTTCAATATCTGCAATTTCCTTTCCCTCGATGCACAATATCTCACGCAGGTAATTGTCAATACGCTTAACGCCATTTGCTTCGCTCAGTGGTAAACGCTCATAATCGGCAATCAACGGAATACGTTCACACTTGACGGCCTGAAAATGGAAATGGTCAGGGGCTGAAGCTCCGCATTTTGGTCCATTATAGAAGACAGCCCAATCAGGCAACTCAACGGCAAGAGCCAACATATCAGCGAAATGTTCAGCTATTTGTTGAGGTTTATGGTCCTTGCATGGTATGGTTAGATGTGGGTCAAAGATAGGATAGGGATTCACAAGTATGTCATAATTTCGCCAAGGGATAAGCTTCTGTTCGGCAGGACGGTTCTCCTCGCACAAGAAACACTTACGAGCACTTATCGTCGCCTTGTCAATCTTTGCTGTTGTTGATATTCGTCGTCCTGGATTGTTCTGCACATAGACAGTGAACCCACCCATATCAATAGGACGAAGTTTAACATCGCTCAGTGCCGCATAATTCTGTGCTGCAAGAGGCCATTTTGCAGTCTGTTCGGCGAACATTATGTCAACCTTCTCAGCTATGCTCAAGCATCCATTCTTAGCTTTATTCATATTTTTTTCTATTTCGATTAGTCCCCAGGGCAAAATCATTATAGCCAGCAAATTGCCGTTGCGAAAATCCATCCAGTTATTGCAATAAACAGCCTGAGAGAATATGTTCGCTGTTATCAATGCTGCCCATAAGAGGCAAAAAGCACCCACCATCACAGCCCAAAAGCAGGTGATGCCAACGGCTGTCTTATCTATCTGGGTATATGGCAACACTGTGTAAACCAACATACATACCACAGCCACCGCCGAGACGATATACATACGTTGTCCAGCAACCTTATAGAGAGAGCCACGGCGCAACCTGTAGCAAACCGAAACCTGCCATGCCAACGTCAGCAATATGAATCCAAATATATAAAACATTTCACCGTCTTATCGCTTAAGGGTGGTTCTATTAATTATGTTTTTAAGTTACAAGGCGGATGGTTCATTGTTGGACGCTTTTGAGTTTATTTTTGCATCTTGCTGCTTGTCAGTCGGT
>JAGHVI010000028.1 GCA_018064385.1 Candidatus Minthenecus merdequi | reverse complement strand
TTGATTGAAAGTGTAGATAAAAGATTCTCGTTTGGCAAAGAGATTGCAGCAGACGATAAAAAAGAGAACTAAAGATAGGATTTTGTGTTTCATTGTATAACTTGTTATATAAATATAACTTCGGGGTGGAGAGTTATATTATAGAGAGATTTGACTTTATTGATAATGTATTGAGAAAGAGCAACAATATCGTCGGGGGTGGCTGAGCCTGATTTGTTGATCAGTACGAGGGGTTGCGTGACGTGAACGGATGCTCCACCGATGGTGTAACCTTTGAGACCTGCTTGGTCAATGAGCCAAGCAGCAGGGATTTTTATACCTACGACCTGATTTGTCACAGAATCGTTAACGACATAGTGAGGAATGTCTGGATATTTGGCTTTCAGTCGTTCGTAATCATCTTGCGCAATGACGGGATTCATAAAGAAACTGCCAGCAGAACCGATTTCGGAAGGTTCGGGAAGTTTGGATTTTCGTATGTTGATTACAGTGTTGCGAACCTGTTCGATGGAGGGGTTTGGATTATTGGCAAAAGCCTCGGCTAAAGGTTTGTACGAGAGATTTGGACGAGGGGTACGCGAAAGGCGGTAAGTAACAGAAGTAATGATATATCGGTTGGCAAGGTCGTGTTTGAAGATGGAGGAACGGTAAGCGTATTGACATTCGTTGCAGGAGAAAATGCGTTTGTTGCCAGTGGCGATTTCAATAGCTTCGACAGAATGTATAATATCTTTAGCTTCAGCACCATAAGCACCGATATTTTGGACTGCGGAGGCACCTATGGTACCAGGAATATAAGAGAGATTTTCGGCACCCCAGAGGTTTCGACGTGTTGTTTCGGCTACAAAATCGTCCCAATGCAAGCCGCTGCCTGCAGTGACGAGCATGTGGGAGTCGCTTTCGGTGAACTCATATCCTGAAATGCCTGATTTCAAGATTGTACCGGAATAATGACGTGTGGTGAAAAGAATATTAGAGGCTTCGCCAATAACGATGAAGGGATTGCAAAGGTCTTTCAAGATAGTACGAAGATGGGGTATTGATGTGAATGTCAGTAGGTTGTCTGTTGTTACGGGGAGGTTGAATGTATTGGGAATAATCATATATTTTTTATTTGCAAAGGTACGGATAATTTTTGAAATAAACAATGAATAGTAAAGAAAAAATTTTGTTATTTTTTTGTTTGAACATATAAGTGGGTGGTTCTATTAATTATTGAGTCCACTTGAAAAAGTCTTTTTTGCGAAAAGTTATGAAATCAAAAGTTGATTATCAAGGTATTACAAATCACAAAAGCGCGTTTTTGGACTTTTTCAAGTGGTCTCTTAATTCAAGTTTCGCAAGCTCTGTTCTGGCTGGAAGCCAACGCCCTAGTTCCTCAAAAATCATTTTTGAGGTTTTGATTAATCAACAAACACGCCCTGAAAGTGCCAAAAGCACTATAACACCATAAATCTCCACCCGTACCGGCGTTTCGGACACCCCCCCCCCCAGCCTGTCCGAAAACTCAACTCATTACCAGCAACATCTGCGCCCCGAAAGGGGCAATCAGCTCATAGCCCAAGGCAACGCCTTGGGTATCAACAATCAACAAACACGCCCCGAAAGGGGCAAAAGCACTATATTCAACCTGTACCGACTTTTCGGACAACCTCCCCCTGTAAAAACCAGCCTACTCCCTCTCCGAGGGATATATACCCCGTCAGTTACATTCCTTTTTTGTTGACGATAAATCGTCATAGCCGCTACAAAGAGCAAAAAAATAAGGTTGACTCCTACCAGGAGTCAACCTTATTTTTTAAACTTGTAAGCACGCTTACATATATGTACGCAAGATATTAATATTTAACGGCATAATAATCATATCATAGCAAAAAGCAACCAGGCAAAATGCGCAATAATACCTGCTACTAAACCTCCGACAGTATGCGCCAAAATAGCCTTAGATATCAAATGCCTATATCCTAACGAATCAAGCATAGCTGTATGCGTAGAAAGGAATCCTGACCAACACATACCAATCGCTGTACATACTGCAACAGCATTATCATCAATGAATCCTTGCGAGATAAATTCAGGTATCAACCCTATAGCCGCACCTACTGCACCCAACGCTGTGATTGGGAATGCAACAAGTTCAGGATGTGAGAAACCAAACAGCCATTCAAAAACATAAGATATTTTACCTGCAAGATATGGCAGTATGGCAACTCCCTCGTATGCTGCCCCAGTATAACTACCAACTTCGCTATTAGGCCCAAACGTCATTATCATTACTGCAGTAGAGATAATCAACACACCAGGAACGATGGCAAGACCAAGATCCACACCTGTCTTTCCTCCATCAAGTATAGAGTTCAATGCACGAATGAATATGCTCTCCCGCTTAACCTCTTCCATTTTAATCTGATCCTCAGTCATCACTTCACTGAACTCCACTGGCGCATCATACTCAGGATAACTCTTAAGCGTAAAACGTTGCATCAACCTTGTCGAAACAACACAACCACAAACAGCTCCAAAAAGTCCAACCAAAGCTCCCGCACCATATCCTTTCCCTGCCATAAAAGCTATCACAATCAATCCCATACCAAAGGCTGTTCCAAAGTTAGTCAAAGAAACCAATTGGTACTTTTTGAAGTATTGCGCAAAATTTCTATCCTTTGCCAGCGCAATAATCGCAGGGTTGTCTGAAAGGAATGTCATTACTGCTCCTAAAGCAGCAACTCCTGGAAGATTGAAGATTGGCTTCATCAATGGTCGCAACAATTTCTCCAAAACATCAACAACACCAAACTCAACTAACAATTTGCCCAAAGCTCCCGAAATAACACAAATGGCCATCAAGAAAAAGCATGTGTCAATCAAAAGTCGATAGGAAGTCTGCATTATGGTGTTGAGCATGTTTTTTAACCCCATTGAATTACCCAACGGGATAAATATCAAGAGGAAAACCAACAGAAAAACTAATGCCTCAACTATCTTACTTGTATCTTTACCTTTAACCATTTTTCAGGAAGATGAGATTTAACAAACACCTGAGAATCCCATAAATGCCATAGCAAGCAACCCTGCTGTTATCAGAGCTATTGGCATCCCTTTCATTCCTTCTGGAATTTTTGTAAGAGCTAATTGCTCACGGATACCGGCAAACAAAACCATTGCAACAGCAAAACCTAACGATGTCGCAACAGCGAAGATAGTGCTATCAAGAAGCCCCATATTCTTCTGTATAACCATAATCGCAACACCAAGAATAGTACAGTTAGTGGTAATCAAAGGCAGAAATACTCCCAATGCTTGATAGAGGGCTGGCGAAATCTTCTTCAATATAATGTCAACCATCTGAACAAGAAACGCTATCACAAGTATGTACGAAATGGTCTGTAGATAATCTACTCCCAAAGGTATAAGTACAAAAGTGTATATTAACCACGTAACTATAGTCGCAATTGTCATTACAAAAAGAACTGCTGCCGACATTCCTATTGCCGTATCAATCTTTTTTGAAACTCCAAGAAACGGACAGATTCCAAGAAACTGCGCCAACACTATATTGTTGACGAAAATACACGAGATTATTATAAGAAATATTTTCATAGCTTATTTTGCTCTAAGTTTGTTGATGATTGCTATCAGATAACCCAAGGTAAGAAATGCTCCTGGAGCTAAAACAAATACCAAAATACCGAAACGTTCTGGATAGAGATTGTATCCAAATATACATCCTGTACCTAACAATTCCCGGATTGCTCCAATAATCGTCAACGCTCCAGTGAACCCAAGACCTATACCAACTCCATCCATAAATGACATCAATGGGTTGTTCTTGGCTGCAAATGCCTCAGCTCGACCTAACACGATACAGTTAACTACAATCAGCGGAATGAAGAGACCTAACGTTGCATACAAGTCAGGCATATACGCTTGCATACACATTTGAACTATAGTTACAAACGCTGCAATCACAACAATGTAAGATGGAATTCGTACTTGGTCTGGTATAAGATTTTTAAGAGCTGAAATTACTGTGTTCGTACACATAAGCACAGCCATCGTAGCAAGGCCCATACCCATACCGTTGAGTGCGGATGTCGTTGTCCCCAACGTTGGACACATACCCAAAATTAGCACGAAAGTCGGATTCTCTTTTACAAGTCCGTTAACGAGTGGTTTGAAATAATTCATTGTGCTACCTCCTCTGTTTTAGTTGTCTCTACTTTTATACTATCAACCGATGTAGTGTCACCAACACCACAATTCTCAGTCGTATCTGTAGGTATCATCCCTGCAGTTGCTGCAGTATATGTAGCCATTGCTGCATTAACACCTGCCATAAATGCTCTCGATGATATGGTTGCAGCTGTAATGGCATCATATTTGCCTCCATCTTTCGACACCTTAACTTCACCATCCGAAATCAAAGCACCTCGTATGTCGCTCTTCTCACGAAACCATTCACCCATCTTCGACCCAAGTCCAGGAGTCTCTGCCATTTCAAGTATTGAGTAGTCAACCAATGCACCTTTCGCATCAAAACCTACCATCATCTTGACATTACCGCCAAAACCATTGGTATTAATCTCAATCGCCATACCTGTGAATGCTCCCTTTGAATCTGTTGCCATATAAACACTATTGCCATTGACTTTACTTGCCTCGCCAACTTGAGCACCCTCAGGCAACACAGCTGCTATTGCCTCCTGTTGTTTCTTCAGATTAGCCTCTGCAATAGGCCCTTTGGTTACTTCAAAGACTGCCGCAAGCCCTGCTCCTGCCACCACCGAAATGACAGTAAGCACTATGAACATATTGGCAAATGTCGATTCTAACTTTTTCATCACTTACCCTCCTTTTTGACTGCCTCGCCGAAACGAGTTGGTTTTACATAGTGATTTATCAATGGTGTAGCTGCATTCATTATCAGTATTGCAAACGAAACACCTTCAGGATAAGCACCCCACAGACGAATAACCGACGTGATGACACCTATGCCCATACCATAAATAAGCTGACCCTTGTGAGTCATTGGCGAAGTCACATAATCTGTTGCCATAAATATCGCTCCAAGCATCAAACCTCCTGTCAGTATATGCACAAGCGGGTCAACATGTTTCTCAGGTGCAATCAGGAAAACAAGCCCCGTAAACACAAATACTGTTACAAATATCGATATTGGAATATGCCAGGTTATGGTCTTTGTACACAACAGATATACAAAACCTATCAGCAATGCCAACGCGGAAATCTCGCCCATCGAACCTCCAATCGAACCGAAAAGCAAGTCTGAATAATCAGGGTTGACCGTTGCTCCTTCTTTTATTTGTGAGAGGAATGTTGCACCTGTCTCAACATCCATATAATCAAATACAAAGTGCATTGGCTTGGCCTTAGGCCACGTAGTCATCTGTGCAGGAAATGATACAAGCAGGAACACTCGACCAACCAAAGCAGGGTTGAACGGATTGTTGCCCAAGCCTCCAAAGGTCATTTTTCCTATACCTATAGCAACTATGGCTCCTATTACTACTATCCACCAATCAAGATTGGATGGCAGGTTGAGCGCAAGCAAAGCACCTGTTACTATAGCCGAAAGATTGCCTAATTGCGATGGCTTTTTGAATAAAAATTTCTGTATCAAATGTTCGCAAAGCAAACAAGTACAGACAGAGAGCGCTGTGAGGTATATCGCTCCTGAACCGAAGTAGAAGAGCGTTACCAAATAAGCAGGAATCAGCGCTATCAGAACATTCAACATATCACGACGTACACTGTCGTTGTTGTGAATATGTGGTGATGGAGAAACTATCATGAGTCTTATTCCTTTTTTTTGTTAGTTATTTTTTTTGAGCTCTGCTGCGTATAATACCTCCAACAGTTTGCTTTCCCATCCTGATGTAGTCAAGCAAAGGTCTGTTGGCTGGACAAGTGTAAAGGCAACAACCACACTCAATACAGTCCATAACGTGAGCAGCCTCTACACCATCCCACATTTTCATCTCGGACATAGTGCTTATCAAGTATGGTTCGAGTCCCATTGGACACGCACTTACGCATTTTGCACACCTTATACAATTCTCTTCCGGTCCACGAAGTGCCTTCTCTTTTGGCAAAACCAAAACCCCTGATGTTCGCTTCGAGGTAGGTGAGTCTATGTTGCTGAATGCACGACCCATCATTGGCCCTCCAGCAATAATCTTATATTCGCCAGGCAGTCCACCAGCTTTGTCTATCAACATCTGCAAAGGAGTACCAAACCTTACCCTGAGGTTACATGGGTTTGACATTTTGTCGCCAGTCACTGTCACTACTCTTTCTATGAGCGGTTTGTTCTTCTTGACAGCCTCATATACTGCATAGCAAGTAGCAACGTTTTGAACCACAGCACCAACAGCAATTGGAAGTGCACCGCTTGGCACTTGGCGACCTATCGTAGCATCTATCAACTGTTTTTCTCCTCCTTGTGGGTAATGCATTTGCAACGGCATAACTTCTACGCCAAAGTATCTGACTGCAAGTTTCTCAAGGTGCTCAATTGCATCCTTTTTGTTGCACTCTATACCGATAATGGCACGGTCAACATTTATTGCCTTCATTATGAGCGAAATACCAATCAACAGTTCCTCTCCATGCTCCATCATCAACCTATGGTCACATGTCAGATATGGTTCGCACTCCACTCCATTGACTATCAGAACATCAGCCTTTGCAGGTGGACGAATGCCCAATTTGACATGGGTTGGAAAGCAGGCTCCTCCCAAACCAACAATACCTGCATCTGCAATCTTCTTGATTATTTCTTCCGATGTAAGCCTGCATTCACGGTCAATCTTCGCCGACCGGTCTATCGACTCATCCCATTCATCGCCTTCTACATTGATGAATATGGATGGACAAGGCAATCCCCACGCATCTTTCGCCACGTCTATCTTCTCAACCGTTCCACTATATGGCGAGTGAATGTTCGCACTCATAAATCCCGTGGCTTGGGCAATCAACTGACCTACCACAACATGCGCTCCTTTCTCCACTATAGGAGTCGCGGGTGCTCCGATATGTTGACTCAACGGTATTACCGCTTTCTCTGGCAACGCAAGAGTCTCAATCTCTTTGTTAGCCGAAAGCTTCGAGTCATCTGGGTGAACACCACCGATTTTAAATGTTTTCATATCGTGTGTTTTGTTTTTTACACTGATTATTCACTACTTAGAACAATGACTGATCCTGAGCATCCGCCTTCTTCTCAACTTTTGGTTCTTCAGCCTTTGGCTCTTCTTCTTTTGGCTCTTCTACCTTTGGTTCTTCTACTTTTGGCTCTTCAGCCTTTGGTTCTTCTACCTTTGGCTCTTCTACTTTTGGTTCTTCAGCCTTTGGTTCATTTACCTTTGGTTCATCAATAATTATAGTCTCTTCTACCTTAGCCTGTTCAATTACAGGTTTCTCTGTGACTACAATCTTTTCTTCAACCACAGACTTCTCGTTTACGACTGGCTTCTCTGCAACTGGCGTAGCAGCAACTGGCTTCTCTGCAACTGGCGTAACTGGCTTTGCAACCTTAACAGCTGGCGTAGGGAAATTCACATCCTTAATTGCACCGGTCGGACATTCGGTCACACACTTCCTGCACATCTTGCATTTCGTGAAGTCAATGTATGCCACATTGTTTTGCACCGTGATTGCCTCGAAAGGACATGTCTTTGCACATTTTCCACAACCAATACAAGCAGCATTACAAGCTTTCTTAGCTACTGCTCCCTTATCCTTGTTCACGCAACCTACATATACGCGTTTGCCCTTAGGACCTTTGTTCCTTAACTCAATAATCGAACGTGGGCAAGCCTTAACACAAGCTCCACAGCCGACACATTTGTCCTCAATAATCTCTGCAATCCCTTTGTCCGAGTCAATAACAATTGCATTTGCAGGGCAAACAGCCTGACAATCGCCAAAACCGAAACAACCAAATGAACATCCTGTGTCGCCAGCATAATGTCCTGAGGCTATCCTACAATTTTTCGCACCATCGTAGGTGTTTGTTTTCTTGCGATTTGAACATGTCCCATTACATCTGACAACCGCAACTTTTGGAACAACCTCTCCTGCCTGCATACCAAGAATCGCAGCCACTTTCTGCATAACTGGCTGACCTCCTACTGGGCAAAGCTTTCCTTCAAGTGTGTCACTCTTAACACAAGCCTCAGAGAATCCCCTACATCCAGGGTAGCCGCAACCACCGCAGTTTGCGCCTGGCAACACCTCTACCACCTGGTCTATACGAACATCCTCCTCTACTTTGAATTTCTGAGCTACAAAGTACAAAATGACTGCAGCTATACAGCCTATTGCACCTAAAATGATGACTGATACAACAATTATATTCATAGTCTTTCTCTTTTATTTTCTTTATAATAGCGGTTGCAAATACCTTTTCTCAATTAAATCTCAGTAATATAAAATTTGAACTTAGCACTCAACTTTTTGCGAAACAACCTAAGCAACAACAAATAAGGTAACAACATAGACAACGATACTGTCCCTACCAAAAGTTCATTACCACTAAAATTATCCAATATCGCCATAGTGACTATTATCACCACAAATGGCAGAACATAAGCCAACAACACTGCACTTACACCAATGTTCTTCTGCGCAATTACATAAACCTCATCGCCAACCGAAAACTCGTCTCTGTTCAACTCTGCTTCAATTATCTTTTCTTTTTGATCCGAGACTGTGCACGCTGCCTTTGCGTGACACTCAGCACAAGCAGAAGTCTGAAGTATTCTCACCTTCGCAACTCCCTCAGTTATAGCGATTATCTCTCCTCTATGTCGTATCGTTTCATCGTTCATATTTCGGCTGCAAATTTACTGATTATTTTTGTAATCTCCAACCAAAATAACATTATTTTTTATATTTTTTTCCACTATCGAATACTCATCACCTCCGTATCTCTCAATAACATAGTTAATGCCGTTTGTTCCCCTTATGTTACCCCCTATCTCATAAGCGTTCTTTTCTACCTTTATTGTAACATTAGCACTCACTAAATCAATGATTTGATTATCGCATTCCACATAACTTCCCTCAGCTGATATGGTGTATGAAGATTCTTCACCGCTCAAAGTATAATGACCAGCCAACAATTGTTCCGTAGTGGTTAACGGCAATCTGAACAGCATCTCAACTCTGGTTTTCCCATCCGTAAGACTCACTGATGTATGCCGAGTTAGAGTCTCTCCCTCCACAATAGTATCACAGACAACCATATTGCTATATATTATCTTCTCTGGTTCATCAATACTGTCAGACCTATATCTCATTGGTTTTCCTTTCCACGTCACCGTAACTATCTCGTTCTGTGCTCCTATCATCCGACATTCCACACAATATTCCCCTTCATTGTTTTTTTTAATATCTACACTACCCTGCGTCAACAGCAATACACTCAACCCATTATCCGTATACTGACCAAGAAACGAGCCTGTAACATATTTCTTCCCTCCTTCTTCATTCATCTCCCCTGGCTTTACTGTCAATTCTCTGTGACTATCTTCGACTATATAAACCCCCTCTGACAAGGTGTCTGTCCCGGCTGGCGAGCAAAGTGCTAAATTGATCATCAATCCATTTCCTGTCACATTACCTTCCTCGTCCATAGTTAATTCTTTCTCATACAATCTCAAAACCTGCGTCAATGCTCCTGTCTCATCATCAACTCCAGTGATATATACCGAACCTTCAGACATCTCCAAGTCATAATTTGGAGTCTCGACCGTAACCTTGCACCTTGCCTTATGACCATCAACAGTAGCTGTAATCACGCACGTTCCAGCATAAATCGCTGTCACATTGCCTTTGTTGTCAACCTCAGCCACATTCACGTCACTACTGCTCCAATTCTTTGAATTATAAATCGCTGCCGAAGTGGGGTTTATCGTCAACTCAATTTGTCGAGTCTCGCCTATTGTCAACACCATCTCTTCTGGATTGACGCTAACACCAGTCACTTTGGTTTCGTCTTTACACCCAAATGTCAGCAATACCATTAAAATTACTGTATATGTTGTTATTCTTGTCATAATCTATGCTCTATCGATATTTAATTCTCGTCGCAAATCTTGCAGATAAAACTCCTAACAACATAACAACAAAGAAGATAACGACTATGTCTAATGCTTTTAATTCAACAGGATAAGTTCCAAAATTTAACTCACTTCCTATTTTTAAGAACCCGAATTTCTCTTGAAGCAATACTACGACTACCCCTAAAAATATTCCTGAAATTGTACCAAAAAACGTAATCAAACATCCTTGTAATGTGAATATTCTTCGCACCATTCCTCCCTTCGCTCCTAGATTTCTGAATAATGTCATATCTTCTTTTTTCTCTATCAGTATCATTGATAACGAACTGACTATATTGAATGTCGCTATCAATATTATGAAACTCAGTATCATAAAGGTTGACCATTTCTCTACCATACCCATCCTGTAAACATCCTCTTGCTGCTCAAATCTGTTCTGTACTTTGTACCTCCCCGCAAGTCGCTTTTTCAATATTTCCTCTACCTCTTCTTTGTCTATTTCATCAGAGTCTTCTCCTTTTTTGCCATCCACCACTTTTATCTCGTATGAATTAACCTTTTCTTCATCAAACTGATATGCATCAACCACCATATCCAAAGGCAGAATAACATAATTTTCGTCATATTCTTCATGACCTGAAAAAAATTCCCCGCCTCTTATTATATCCTTTTTCGCAAAACTGGCATCAGGTCTCGAGATATTAACTTTTCTGTTTTTCGGCACATAAAGAGATAATTCTACATATTCATTTCCACTGACATATAGTTTCTCTGCCAATGTATAACCTAAAAGCCCAACTCTCTCCTCAGAATAATTGGACAAAAAATCAGCATTTCCTGAATATAAAATCTTATCTATGTCGGTCACATCCCCATAATTCGCCCCTACTCCCTTGACTTTGACTGGAATTTGTTTCTTTTCCAAAGCTAAAATTCCATCCTGTTCTACTACTGGACACCACAATGTTGTATTTTTTAACTCTTTTCTTAACTCTACTAATACACTGTCATGTCTATCTATCCACGTTCCTTCATTTGCACTTATCTTTATGTCAGGGTCAAAAGCCGTCAGCGATGACTCAATAATTTTCTCAAAACCATTCAATACTGACATCACACACACCATAGCCATCGTTCCTACAACAACACCTCCCACAGCAACCCATGTCACCATGTTTATGGTATTATGCCGTTTCTTGGCAAAAAGATACCTCAATGCTATGAATAATTCAGCCCTCAAAAGTTTCTCTTAATCCTCTGGTTCTGGCTTATTTGGTTTTATTCCAGCATTTGCCAATATATCGTCAATATGTGCCAACTTTTCCTCAGTCTCGTCATTATGAAACGTAAACTCAGGTATTATCCTCAGGTTGTTTCTCAACCTCCTTGCCAACTCATATCTGAGGCTCTTACTATCTGCCTCAACCCTCTCAATAATCTCCTTTGACTTTGCTGTAGGAAAAATACTCAAGAAAACTTTTGCTATACTTAAGTCTGAAGTCACCCTAACCTCTGATACACTGACAATCACATTTCCAATCCTTCGTGCATAGAGTACGAATATCTCACCGAACTCTTTTTGCAACATTTTCTCTATCTTTTCTTGTCTTGAACCTTGCATTTTGTCTTATTGTAGGCGTTTTACAATCTATTTTTCTTTAACAAAAGAGACGGAGAAACACTTTTGACCTGCCCTCCGTCTCTTGATTATTTAAGGTTAGTTCTATAAATTCTTCAAATCAGAGAAGCTATAGAACCTATCTTAAGCTGCTTTGCGCTTCTCTCTCCAGTTCTGGATGCTATATGAGAGAGGTGAAGCAATGAAAATGGTCGAATATGTACCAACGATTACACCCAACAGAATTGCAAACACGAATCCACGAATGGTCTCACCACCGAAAATAAAGATTGCAAGCAATACTATGAATGTTGACAAAGAAGTCGAGAAGGTACGGCTCAACGTTGAGCATATTGACTCGCTTATCTGTGTGTGAAGATTACGCTTTGGATAGAGCCCGATATTCTCACGGATACGGTCGAAGATTACCACGGTATCATTGATTGAGTAACCCACTACTGTCAGGATTGCGGCAATGAATGACTGGTCAACCTCCATCGAGAATCCTGCCACTGAGTAGAACAACGAATAAACACCGAGAATAATCAGAACATCGTGCGCCAACGCTGCAATTGCACCTACCGAGAATGCCCAGTTGCGGAAACGCAAGAGTATGTAAAGACCAATACCGATAAGCGCTATGATGATTGCCCAGACTGCTGCAACCTTGATGTCGTCAGCAACCGTAGGACCAACCTTCTGCGAACTCTGAATACCGAAAGTCTCGGCATTAGTGTTCATCGGTGCCTCTTCCACACCATCTCCCTTGACAACATAACGCTGGATGAACATCTCTTTGGTCACTGCCCCATTGCCTATTGTAGGGACAAGTGCAGTGTAAAGCATCTCCTCTATCTTATCGTCAATGTTTTCGTCAGTCGAATAAACCTCGTAGTTAGTCGAGATACGAATCTGGTTCTCACTACCCATAGTGATTACGCTAACCTGACTTCCAGGGAATGTAGTCTCCATCACTGAACGAATCTCGTCAATGTTAACAGGTTTCTCGAATTTCACAATGTAGTTACGTCCACCCGAGAAGTCAATACCCTGCTCCATTCCACGAATGCAAAGCGAAGCAATTGCTATTACTATCAATCCCAACGACAGCGAATAACCAAATTTGCGCTTGCCAATGAAGTCGAAGTGTATGTTCTGGAACCAGTTCTTTGTGATGTTTGTCGTGAATGGAAGGTTGCGCTCTTTTTCCTTGTTGTTCATTCTGTCATAAACAAGACGTGTCAAGAACACTGCCGTGAACACTGAAGTCACGATACCAATCATCAGAGTGGTGGCAAAACCTTTTACAGGACCTGAACCGAAGATGAACAATATGATACCTGTAATCATTGTGGTCACGTTGGCATCTATGATAGCAGAGAGTGCGTTGCCGTAACCCTCAGTAACTGCCTTCTTGAAGTTCTTACCTGCTCGCAACTCTTCGCGGATACGCTCATAGATAAGCACGTTGGCATCTACCGCAGTACCCATTGTAAATACGAAACCTGCAATACCTGGCAATGTTAATACAGCTTTGAACGAAGCCAAAACACCAAATATGAACACAAGGTTGATGAGCAATGCTCCATCGGCAATGAGTCCAGGAATCAATCCGTAGTACATTATCATATAGAGCAACACCAGGATGAAGGCTATCACGAATGAAATCAAACCATTGTGAATGGCTGTCTCACCAAGGGATGGACCTACAACGTCCTCCTGTACGATACGTGCAGGGGCTGGCATCTTACCTGATTTCAATACGTTAGCCAAGTCCTTAGCCTCTTCTACTGTGAAGTGACCGGTAATCTGCGAGTTTCCGCCAGTGATTTCCTGATTTACGGTAGGGAATGAATATACATAGTTGTCAAGTACGATTGCTACTTCACGTCCTACGTTGTTTTTTGTCAATCGTGCCCACTCTTTTGCACCTTCTGAGTTCATAGTCATAGACACAGTCGAAGATGCCGAATACTGGTCAAAGTCCGAACGTGCATCGGTGATTACTTCTCCCTCAAGTGGTGCTCTCTCATTACGAGGGTTCTCCAGTTTGATTGCAATAAGTTGGAATACCAATTGTTTAGCATCTGGATCTATAGGCTTGACAGTCCAACGGAAACGCGCGTCAGCTGGGAAAATGTCTGCCACTTGCTTCATTGCAAGGAATTTGTTAACCTTTGCTGTATCCTGAGCAAGCGAATATCCTACAACCGGTCCTTGGTTCTGTATTGGGTTGAGCACAGCGAAAAGAGGATGCTCTTTGCGGAATTTCTCAATATCCTGTTCGCTACCCTGTGTTGCTTCTCCTTGTGTCTCTTCACCGCCAGCCAACTTCGATGCTAAATCTTCTGTCGAGTCTGCCTCAACTGCTGGTGTCACATCTTCTGCTACCTCAGTTTCTTTTACTTTCTCTTCTGCATTCTCAGCTATCAACTCCTCTTCTGCCAGTGTTGTACTATCTGACACAAGGGAATCAACGCTCATTTCACCGCTTTCAGCAGCTATAAGGTCTTTAACCTTAGTGTCTGCCGTCTCAAGAAATGGTGCAATCTCTGCATATTTATATGTTGGCCAAAACTCCAAGTTTGCCGAACCTTGCAACAGTTTACGTACTCGCTCTGGCTCTTTTACACCTGGCAACTCAACCAATATACGACCCTCAACATCCAATGCCTGAATGTTTGGTTGAACAACGCCAAATCGGTCAATACGCGAGCGCAACACGTTGAAAGAGTTCGCAATAGCAGCATTAATCTCTGCCTGCAATACCTCCATAACCTGTTCGTCCTTTGAACTTGCCGAAATTTTGTCCTTCAAGTCGTATGTGGCAAAGATTCCTGCCAATGGGGCATTTGGCTCCAATTTTTTATACTCTTCACGGAAAAGTACTAAAAAATTCTCGCCCGACCGTGCCTGACGTGCTTTCGCATTCTGAATAGCTTGTCTGAATGATGGATCTTGATTGTCGCCCGAAAGAGATACCAAGATGTCTGACACCGAAACTTCAAGGGTTACGTTCATTCCTCCCTTCAAGTCAAGTCCGAGGTTGAGCTCACGCTCACGGCACTGTTTCAACGTGTAACCAAGAAAAACTTCCTGACCAGACATTGAATCCATGTAGTTGTAATAAAGGTTCTGATCACCCTGTGCTATCTCTTGTGCTTTCTGCTCATAGTGCCTTGTCACAAACGTAAATGACAGATAATAAAGGCAAACAAGCAACAATGCAATAGCGATGAACCTTACAAATCCTTTGTTCTGCATATTGTTTTTATTTATAAATTATCACCGATTATAATTCGCTCGATTTAGCGTGCAAAGTTAGCAATAATTTTTGATATGCAAAAGAAATATTTAATTTTTCTACTACTAAAATTTACTTTTTGCTGTTATCCCCTTGATTATGACCACATCCACCATTTCCACAAGTGTGTCCACACGAATGTCCGCACGAACCTCCACTTTGTTGCTGTCCGTTGCCTTTCACTTCTTGTGATTTGAATTTCAGGTCCTTGAGCAATGCAGCCTGAAGTGTTTTTACATTAGTCTTCGAATCGTCATAGACTATGGTAACAATGCGCTTTTCCAATTCGACAGAGAGTTTCTTTACTCCCTTCTCGTAATTAAGCACGTTTTCAACTTTCGACTGACACCCCTTGCACTCCATACCTGGAACGTAAAGTTTCACTGTCTTGTTCTCTGCCATAGCAAATACTGATACCATAGCAACCATTAATACCAAAATACTTTTTTTCATGTTCTTATTGTTTTTTTGTTCTTTGTTTATCGTTTCAAAGCCCATCTGAATCCTGCATATACCTTCCACCCATCAACAGGTCCCCAAGGCATAGATGCGTCAAAATCAGTCGAATATGGCTGATTTGCTGACACTATTGGTTCCTTTTGCCTAAAGTTCGTCATATTTTCAGCCCCAACATAGACACTCCAGTTATGTTTGAAATATCTGGTTATCTGAGCCAATAACTGAGGATACCACCCATATTCCTTCTCCCAAGCAGCTTCTTTTCCAGGGTCTGGCATTCTTCCTCCTCCATTGAATTGCGCTGTAAAGTCAAATTGCCAATGTTTCAACGGAGTGACGTACGATGTCGTTATCAACCCTTTGAATCTGTTTGTCAACGCTTTTTCTCTCAATTCCCCGTTCGTTGTCGTTTTTACGTCACACCACCTGTAGGCTAATGTCATCGTCCATCCTCTCAATATCTCCATAGATGCCTCAACCTGCACATTATGCGAATACGCTTTCTCACCATTCAAGTTACGGAACACTACTTTATGTGGGTCAATGTCCATATCTGCTACCAGACACTCTATGAAGTGAGTGTAATAATAGTCTCCGGTTATTTGCAATTCTCTATCGGCTATCGGTATATAAAACGACATACTGATTCCTGCGTTCATTGCACGTTCCTGCTTTATTTCTTCTTCGATTATTATCTGACGCGAACTAGGAAGAAATTGTGCATAGTCTGTCAACAGATTTGGTGAACGATAACCCATTCCGACCGAGGTTCTTATCGCCATCCAATGCCAAGGCGTGTATCTGAAGTTGAAACGTGGTGTGGCAAAAAATCCCCATTTCGTACTGTAATCAGCTCTCACTCCAACCAAGACAGAAAGCTTTTCTCCATATTTGTATGAATATTCCGCAAATATTCCAGGCGTAACCTCCCATCTGTCTGCATCTATTCTACCATTCTTTGTCATACACCCTTCCGGCAACAGTCCCAATGGACTGTCATCGTCCAAATACTCTTTATAATCATCAAATATAACCGACACACCTGTGCTCAGTTTATGTGCTTCTCCAAAGTTAGACTGGAAAATACCATTAAAGTTCAAATTACCCTGCCCTCCATTGTATCGCCTGTATCTGCCATATTTATTATCAATACTGTGGTACGAACCTCCAAGTATCAATCCAATGCTCGTCCCTTTGTCTTTGTCAAACACTACACCTTGCTTGACCAATGCCTCTACTCTCCACGCTTTCATTCCTATCTCATATTCTCTCGATTTATCATTATGGTATTTCTTCAGTGTACCTCCATCTCTCTCGTCGTAAAGCCCTCTAACTATATATTGCGATGTGTGATTGCCTTTTTTATAATACCATCTGTGCAACACGTTCACTTCATTCAGGTTGGGCAAGTCTTTGAATCCATCATCATTAGCATCATGCTCCATCCAATTTCCTTTGTAATGAGCCAGTGTACCTGTACTCCAATGCTCATCAACGTCTGCGCAACCCGTAATATTAACCTCACCTCCCAACATCGAGTTCATCACTCCGTTCGCTGTCACATAATCTCCTGTATTAGGTTTGAGATATTCTATGTTTATCTGTCCTGTCGTTGCCTCAAAACCATTTATCACCGAGGCCGTACCTTTGCTCACCTGAATACTCTCCATCCACGAACCTGGAATATATTCCATACCAAAATTCTGAGCCAAGCCTCTTACGCTCGGTGCATTCTCTGCCAACAACTGAACATATATACCCGAAAGTCCAAGCATTTTTATCTGTTTTGCTCCTGTTGCAGCATCCGAATATGCCACATCAACCGAAGCATTTGTCTCAAAACTTTCTGACAGATTGCAACAAGCCGCCCTGCATAGTTCCGCTCCTGTTATCTTGGTCGTCTGTATCGTGGTTATCCTGCTATTGAACGTTGCAGGACCTGTGGCAGTCACATTCACCTCCTCCAATTGCTTACTATCTTCACACATTATTATATTGAGAGGTGTTTCGGCTTTTGAGATTATTATTGTATCTGTTTTGTACCCCATATACGACACAACAAGCGTATCTCTTCCCCCTATTCTCTCTATCTCAAATGAACCGTCAATATATGTCAATACACCATCCGACGTTCCAATCCACATCACCTCTGCCCCAATCACAGGTTCACCCACCATATCAACCACCGAGCCATACACATACTCGCTGTCACTTTGGGAATTAGCACCAAGCACTGCGACCAACAATGTTATAACCGTAAGAATTGTCTTTTTCATATCTTTGCTTATTATTATACTGAATCTGTAAAAAACGAAAAACTCTTCCCCTCATCTGGAAAACACAGAGAAACGCACGACTCTGTACTCCAGACAAGCAGTCCAGGGAAACAAATCAAATAAGCAAAACCGATTTCCGAGAAATCACATCTCTTCCACTCCACAAAACAGGTGGCGAATGGCAGATATGAAACTGATTGTGAAAAGCAGGCAGTTTTGGCTCAGCCACCAAAGCCCCCACCCAAATGACATGACAACAGACATCAGGCACAAATGCGTTATGCACCGGTACATTAGCCTCAGGTGCAGCGATATGTGTCACACCGCAGTGGCAAGCCTCGCCAATCTCCACCCCGCAATGCCTGGTATGCTGATGATGGTGACAGCACTCATGATGCTCCGCACACTCTATGCTGCAATAATGCTGGACATTAAAACCACACCCTACCAAGGCAAGATAACCTGCCAAAACCACCACGACAATATGTCCAAACCTTTTAACCATATAGCCTAAAGATCAATCATCAAACAGCTCAGGCAACAAATCCAGAGTTTCAGGACAAGTCCTCTCTGAATACTTATCCGACTCCTCAAGAACAAAATTTTCAATCCCATGCTCCCTGCACTCTCTCTCCACCTCAGCTCTTGTGCCGTCTTCAAACCATTCACCCTTAACCCCATTGCAGATGCCAGTTATCTTCCAACACTTTTCATTATCCTTGCAGGAACTTACTACAAGCGCAACAGAAACTGCAGCAATCAAAAAAAATACTTTCGGTTTAACATTTGAGTACCTTTTGTCGAGAACACACCCAATTTGGCTGCAAAGTTACACATAATTTCTCATTCTACCAAATTTTCCACAAAATATTTTAGTTCAGTTCTACAAATTCACTGTTAATGATGACAGATTAATATGACGTAGAAAAAAACCTTTTGTATAATTTGGCAGTCTCAAAAAAAAGTCGTACCTTTGCAGAAATTTATGCTTAATCCAAAATAAGACACCAAATCCAATTTATGAAACTAAACTTTTTCGTAAGATTCCGCATATTACTCCTGTTTATATCATTCTTGACTGCCGCTGTCTGCATATTTCTTATGTTCCGCGTGAATGTCAATAACGATATGACAAAATACCTCCCTGACGATTCTCCGATGAATAAAGGTGTTCAGGTTATTATGAACGAGTTTCCTGCCGCCTCTTCTTCAACCCAGGTTGGACAAGCTGACATACGAATCCTTTACAAAAATTTAGACAATAGCCGCAAGACTTCTTTAACCCTCGAATTCGAATCTCTACCTCAAGTCCTCTCCGTCAAAACAGATAGCACTCAGGATTACACACTATTTAATTTGATGGTCAAGCCAGATCTTGACCAACGTGCCTTTGGCAACGAACTTCGTAGCAAGTACTCTGATTCTGTCCAAATTGTTACGTCTCAAGACGGCGCTGCTGCTGATGCCACAATGCTCGTCATCGCTGTCGTCATTCTCTTAGTTATCCTTTTTGCGATGTGCCGTTCGTGGCTCGAACCCCCTCTCTTTATCGTCTCTACCGGTATTGCCGTTGTCCTTAACCTTGGCACCAATGCTCTCCTCCCGTCTGTCTCTGTCACAACTCACTCCATCGCTGCTGTTCTCCAACTTGTCCTCTCTATGGACTATTCCATAATTCTTGCCAACCGCTTCCGCCAGGAGAAACTCGAACACTCTGACCCTGTCGAAGCTATGTCTAACGCCATTAAACTCTCAACATCTTCAATACTCTCAAGTGCTGCAACTACCATTGTTGGCTTGCTCGTCCTAATCTGTATGAGTCTCAAAATCGGTGCTGACCTCGGAATCGTACTTGCAAAAGGCGTGGTTTGCAGTCTTATCTGCAATTACACAGTCCTCCCCGCTCTTCTGGTTATGTGCTCAAAAGGTGTTGACCGCAGCCGTAAAGTCTCTCTTCCAATCCCTACAGACAAACTTGCCATAATGACGCAAAAAGCTCGAATTCCTCTCTCAATTCTCTTTGTCGTTATTTTCGCCGTCTCCTATTTCTACCGCAACAGCACTCCTATCAAGTTCTCAACTAATTCCATTTCAGAAATCGATAAGGTTTTTCCAAAGAAAAACATTTCCGTAATCATCTACAATAACCAGGACAGCAGCGCTCTTCCTTCTATGGCTGACCAATTTATGTGCGATTCCAACGTTGAGATGTTCATATCATACCCTTCTCTGCTTCAACGTCAATACCCTTGCGACAATATGATTACTGCCATTGACGAGATGTCTCAACTGGCTAAAGGAATGCTTGACTCTGTCAATCTTCCCGAACTGACCGAACCTATGCTCCGCCTTGTTTACTATTCTTGCCACTCTCCTCAAAACGCACAACTGAAACTCTCTTTGCATAGCATATACAATTTTCTTAAAGTCGAAAGCGAAAAGCCTGAATCTATGATGGCTGCTTACCTTGACAATGACACTAAGGCTGGTCTTGCTATGCTTGACCAACTGATGAACCCCGAACCTACCCCCATCGTTCCTGTCAAGGTGCATCATCGCAAGAAGAACAAGAAACAACAACCCCCTCACATCATTGCCCAAGTTGATACAATCACCAACGACTCAACTCTCCGCGATACTCTCGCAATCAAGACACCTCAGCTCGTTGTTGAAAGACAAAGACCATCAAATCCGTATATGGATGTAGAACTTATTACCAAGCCTCTCTCATACTCTCAGATGTCATCTTTCCTCAATATGGACGAAGATCAAGCCAAAACAATCTACAAAATGGCTGGATATTCTGATGGTCAAATGGCTCCATACGATTTTGTACACTATGTTGCTGACCAACTTTTCTCTCAAAAACTTGTATCTATGATGGTCAAGAAGTCCGAGAAAAAACAACTCTATGCACTCCGTGACATTATGGATAAGGCTATGGACGAATACGATGAAGGTGTTATCACCAACGAACCGACACCTGACAGTCAATTTTCCAGCACTCCCATCAACGACTCTACACTCGTTCCTTCAGAAACACCTGTAAAATCAAATGTTACACCCGAACTCGACGAAACACCCGACCCTGCTAAGAAAACAAGAGACAGCAATATCCCTAAACCTACTAAGACTAAAAAACCAAAGAAGGATAGCAACTCCGCCTTTGCCAAACTCGATATGCTCCTTGACTCCACCAAAACATTCACTGCCAAGGAGATGTCCGCAATCATAACAGGTCTCGACTTCAAACTTGACAGCAAAATGATTGACCTCCTCTACCTCTACTACGGCTCTAACAACCTCTATAATAATGAGTGGACTATGTCCGTCGAACAAATGGTATCTTTCATCGGTGACTCTATTATCCACGACCCTCGTTTTGACGCTTTCATAAACGACACAATAAAGCAAACTTTCTCCTCAATGCAAGCGTCGCTCGTCTCTGGACTGAGTATGATGCGCTCACCCGACCACGCTCTTGCCATCGTTATTTCAAACTACAAAGACGAATCACCAGAGACATACGCCTACATAGAAAACATGCAGAAAATTGCAGACCAAAACCTGCCTCATGAGCACTATCTTGTGGGCGAGTCTAATATGTTTTCAGAAATGCGTTCTGGCTTCAACCACGAAATGCTCATTGTGACAATCCTGACTATCATAGCTATTTTCCTTATCGTTGCTCTCTCTTTCCGTTCAGTCATTATCCCTGCTATACTCGTTGCTGTCATTATGACCGCTGTCTTCATTGATGTAGCCGTCACTGGACTGACAGGCAACGCTATACTATATGTCGCATACCTCATCGTACAAAGCATTCTTATGGGTGCAACCATTGACTACGCAATACTATTCACTAACCTTTACCGCGAAAACAGACGTATTCTCAACGTTCATGACTCAATCAAACGCTCATACGTCAACGCTATTAACACAATAACCACATCTGGTCTGATTATGATTGTCACCCCTTTCCTCCTCTCCTACACAATTTCTGATATGACAGTTTCCGCCATCCTCTTCTCTATCTCAATAGGTGCCTTAGCTTCAGTCCTTCTCATTCTTCTCGTCCTTCCTGCTCTCCTTGCGATTTCTGACAAACTCATCATCAAGAAAAAATA
>JAGHVI010000217.1 GCA_018064385.1 Candidatus Minthenecus merdequi | reverse complement strand
GTTGATTGTTGATACCCAAGGCGTTGCCTTGGGCTATGGGCTGATTGCCCCTTTCGGGGCGCAGATGTTGCTGGTAATGAGTTGAGTTTTCGGACAGGCTGGGGGGGGTATGGGTGAGTTCTATAAATTCAACATTTACGATGACAGGCTAATGAATGAATAAAAAAGAGGTCCCGATAATGTGAGACCTCTTTTATTTATCTATGATACTATTTATTTATCAATAGAAATACTCTATATCGATGCGACGGTTGAGATCATCAATCTCGTTTTCACCTTCGATTCTACCGACATTTTCTTTAAAGATACGATCCTTTGCAATTCTATAGCGGTTGATAAGAAGGTATGCAAGAGCATCGATACGTCTCTTTGCCAAATCCTTGTTGTATTCAACAGAACCTTGAGAGTCGCAATAACCGATGATTTTAATTTTCAGTTTGTTGTTGTTCAACATTCTCTTGGCTATAATCTTAACTTCCTTGTAGTATTCAGACATAATCTTGTCTGAGTCAAATTCAAAGAAAATACCATTATCACCCTCGTTGTACTGATTGATGATATTTGTATTATTGTTAATGATAGTAGGGTCATAAACATTATTTCCTGCTACATTGATGTTGCCAAGCTTAGCTTCGAGCGAATCAATTCTCTGTTGCAACTCCTTAATTTTGTCATTGGCAATATCTGCAACAGCTGCTGTGTCCAATCTTGCAGTTCCTCCACCTAACATTGACACATCATTCTTGACTTCGTCCAAATCTTTCTCAATCTCATCAATCTTCTCTGAATTCTTGTTAACGTCAACGATTTTGCCTTGCAGAACAACATCCATTGGCTCGTAAGTGCAACGGTCAGTCACGCGTACATGCTTTTTGCCTTTTGTTGTAACATTGTATTGAAGTTCGAGACCTGCATACAATGCCATATCATTGTTGCTGTTTTTAGTGCTGTACAGTGTGTTCAAATCATCCTCGCTGTACCATTTTCCAGTGATTCTCAGACCAATTCCCAACTCGTCTATAGGGCAGTATTGAAATTTCAGAGTTACAGGCACGCACAACGCAGGATAGTAACTATTTCTTTCGTCAGTACTGAAGTCGTACTGTTTATATGCCAGGAATCCTACACCAACCAAAGCATCAATATTCCATTTAGTACTTTTGCGACACTTCCGAACGAGGTTAAGAATGTTAAAGTCCATTTGGATGGTAGCTTCGTGAGCGAAACCTGTCTTATCACCCTTATCAGTGTAGATTTTCTTGTTGATAGGTATAAGGCCATATTCAGCAACGACACCCCAAACTGGGTTAATCATATACCCAACGTTGAAATATCCTGCACCTTGGAAATTGTCACGGTAATTTTTCAAAGGGTCTTTTGAGTCCTCACCTGTGCGTTCGCAGATAATCATATTGAATCCACCTCCGATTGAGAGCATCCAATGGTTGAAATCCTTCGATCTGTTTTTTCGGATAACCTGTGCAACAACTTTCTCATCTGTGGATTTTCCACCCTCGAAGATGGTTGTACTCTCCTCCTCGACTTCTTGTGCAAAAGCGATTGACCCTATGAGAATGCAAAGCGTTGCTAAAATTACTTTTTTCATACTATGAATTTTTTATTTATTTGTTTTTAATAGTTCCACAAGTCTTGTTCGAAATCCAAAATTTCAGCTTCAACATTGTCTTGTGACTCTTTGATTTTTATTACCTTGTTAGGATCATCCTCATCCATTTTGATTGATTGATCAATAATTCTATCTTTTAAGTCAAAGTCTCTGACTATATAACTATAGAATTGTCTCTGAGTAAAGAAATCATCAAAATTCAGCAGTTGCTTGGTGTTTTTTCCTGACATTTTGATATATTCTTCCTGTAGGAATGGACGAACTTTGTCGTATGGAAACCAAAACCAAATACCACTTGGTCGATCCTCCTCAATGTAACCTCCGAGTGTGTTTTTATTGTACTTATTATCAAAACAAGGAGCTATGGCAAGTATTTTGCTATGAAAAGTAGAAGTGTGCTTGTCGAAATACCATGCTTCCTGAATATAGTACTTGATACAGTTTTGAGTAATTTGATTTATTTGTTCATAGTAGTCGTCTGCATGATCTTCTAAATACTCTCTGCCTTTAATTGGAGATTTGATAGTATCGTTTGCACGTATTTCGTTCTCTTCGATGAATAAAGGAACATCTTCCAGCACCTGGGGGTTTGAGTTTTGATACCCGACAAGTTTGCCCGCCAAGAAGTTATAGAATATTATAGCAAACAAATTTTTCTGAGTATTCTCACTTATGTTTTCGTAAGGATAGAACAAAGGTTTGTTTTGCTCTTCCCGCAAATCAATCACTCTCAGAACAACCTTGCGCCATGGTACATCGTCCAAAAGTGGATTCTGCGAAATGATTTTGGCTGCGACCTCGTCTTCTGTTGCCGTGACGCGTGTCAGAGCACCAGTCTTGTCGAATAGCAGTTCTCTGGCACTATCGGGTATCTCCTTTTGTGCATTTGCAAATATACACACTGCCAGAGCAATCATCGATATAAATAACTTCTTTGTTTTCATCTCTTTACAAGATTTTTATTGGAAAAATTACTTCAATGTAACAGGAGCAAATGGCAGATTCTTTCCTTTTTTTGCACCTGTAAATTCAACATTTGATATAGAAACAGGTGTACCAGATTTCAGTCCCTTAATAAACTTAAGTTGTTCATCTGAAAATTTATTGCCATTAGAAGGTTTCTTTACAGCATTTCCTCGGTTATCAAATATAGTCAACATAAAACTTGTGACTGTAAAGTTCGCTTTCAAGTTCTCGCTTTCTCCGTATTCTGCTACAATTGTGGCACCATCAAATTGACTCTTCTTGATGCCTCCTTTATCTGCAGTAAAAAGCTCACCATTTGCGAGTTTGAGGAAAGCCTTTGGATCAGGCAAAGTTCTTACGCGGAACGTTTTTGAACCCATAGACTGGCTTTTTCCTTCGTTGCTTGCGGATACATTTATTGTGATTTCAGGTGCATTACCTGCAACCTTGCAAATCCATCTGTCGCCATTACGAGTGATAGAAGCACCACCAGTTGCTGATACATTCAGTTTTGTGCTTGATATACCAGGAACAGCGATTTGCATTTTGTTATCATATCCGCGATAGACAACGTCCATATCTTCGTTAGCGATTACCGCATTTGGTGGAGCAACCGAGTATTCATCCTCGAAAGGGTACGTGGTTCTTTCGCCTTCAGCATTGGTAACAACGATTTCACCAGAAATTTTCACATCTCCAACTGCTCCAGCAGGACGATCTATGAAGCAAGTGTCGAGTTTCTGACCATTGACATAGTACTCTGGAACCTTGGTTGTATCAACTGCCATAAGGGCAATCTCGGCATGGTATTTGCCACCTTGCATTACCACTTTGCTATCAGGGATAAGTTTTGCGAGAATTTTG